>JAVKSW010000390.1:0-3503 GCA_039583505.1 Bryobacteraceae bacterium
GCCTAACACCCGGCTCGTCCGATGCCTTGTGCCAACCGGTAGTACAGATCGTTCCAGCGCAGTTCTTTCTTGAAGCCAGTCAGCTCGGTGCGCCGGTCAATGAGCAGGAACTCGACATTGGCCATTTCGGCGAAGTCCGCCATGTGCTGCGGGGTCAAACATAAACTGAATCCTGTGTGGTGAGCTCCCCCAGCGTAAATCCATGCAGCGGCGGCTGTCTTCAGGTCCGGCTCAGGTACCCAGATGGCTCTCCCAACGGGTAGATTCGGAAGCGATTGCTCTGGAGAAATGGTCTCCACTTGGTTGACTAGCATGCGGAAACGATCTCCCAGATCGACTAAAGAAGCATTGATCGCGCGACCCGCTCGCGCGGTAAACACCAGCCGCACCGGATCAGCTTTTCCACCGATGGATAATGGACAGATCTGAAGCGATGGTTTCTCTTGCGCGATAGAGGGACAGACTTCGAGCATGTGCGCACCCAGCACACTTCCGCGATCGCGGAAATCGTAGGTGTAATCCTCCATAAAAGAGGTGCCGCCGTTGAGCCCGGCAGACATGACCTTCATGGAGCGAACCAGAGCGGCGGTTTTCCAATCTCCTTCAGCGCCAAATCCGTAGCCATCGGCCATGAGGCGTTGGACTGCAATGCCCGGGAGCTGGGGCAGTCCGTGCAATGTTTCAAACGTGTCGGTGAATGCCTTGAACCCGCCCTCTTCGAGGAAACGGCGGAGGCCTAATTCGATCCGGGCGGCGTGTCGCAACGCAGCGCGCTGGCGACCGCCCGAACGGAGCGAATCCGCGACATCGTAGGCGGCGTCGTATTCGGCCGCTAGCTTGTCGGTGTCCGCGTCGGACGTCTCCTCAACTCGAGCTACCAGATCGCCGACTCCATAACCGTTGACCGAGTAACCCAAGCGGAGTTCCGCCTCCACTTTGTCGCCCTCCGTAACGGCAACATTCCGCATGTTATCGCCGAAGCGCGCTACTTTCAAATCCTGAGCATCGTGCCACGCCGCGGCCGCTCGGATCCAGGTCGCGAGTTCGTTGTGAACCTCTTCATCGCGCCAGAAGCCAACCACGACCTTGCGGCTCATGCGCATTCGACTGGCGATGAACCCGAACTCCCGGTCGCCGTGGGCCGATTGGTTCAGATTCATGAAATCCATGTCAATCGTTGAATAGGGGATCTCGCGGTTGAACTGTGTATGCAAATGTAGAAGCGGCTTCGCCAGTTGTCTGAGACCCGCGATCCACATCTTCGCCGGAGAAAATGTATGCATCCACGCAATGAGCCCGATGCAATTTCCGGCCGTACCGGCATCGAGACATAGTTGGCGGATTGAGTCCGGTGTGGTCATCACAGGCTTCGCAATGATAGGCACGGGCAAAACCTTTACGCCCGCGAGCTCGCGCACAATAGTCTCGGAGTGTTCCTGCACTTTCTGTAGGACTTCTCCACCGTAGAGATGCTGGCTTCCAGTGACGAACCAGACCTCGAGTCCACGCAAATCAATCAAGATGCGTGTCACCTCCTTCATGAGAGGAAACCGAAGGGCCCTTGTCAAAAGCCAGTTGCCCACCCATCAGAACCGTAATCGGAAAAAGTGAGATAATTGCGTTTTCAGACACTCCATGAACCTTGATGAAGTTGCCAGGCGTGCGAAGGTTTCGACCGCCACCGTATCGAGAGTTCTGAACAACTCCGGGCAGGTGAAGAACTCGACCAGAACGCGGGTCCTGAAGGTAGCGGAGGAACTGAACTACCATCCGAATCTGCATGCGCGTAATCTCGCGGAAGGCAAGAGCCGCACGATCGGGATGATTGTCTCCAATATGGAGAACCCATTCTTTATCGATGTTTATAAAGCGGCGGAATCTCACGCGCGTGCCAATGGGTTTGAAGTGGTCCTGGCCAACACCGGCTACAACCCCGAATACCTGGTCAGACACATTCGAATGATGATCGGACGCCGCGTGGCGGGACTGGCCCTCGTTATCTCGGAAGCAGATCCGACCCTGATTAACGAGCTTTCCGGCGGTAGAATTCCGGTGGTTTTTTATGACGTCGGAGTGCCGAAGCACAACATCTCGAACATCTCGGTGAATTATGCCAAGGGTATTGAGCGGGTCGTGAACTACCTGCATGAGCTTGGGCATCATCGTATGGCTTTCGTGAGCCACCATCCCACCTTGGGACCGCTCAGCATGCGAGAACGCGCCTTTCGCGAAACCGTGGAGAAGCATTTGCCTCCGGTCGAGTGGAAGGTCGCCGTCAACGCCGACGGTCTGCAAGGCGGCAGGGATGCGGCGCGCGAAATCCTGGCATCCGGATTTAATCCCACCGCGATGATTTGTGTAAACGATTTCATGGCGCTCGGAGTGCTGCGCGAACTAAAAGATGCCGGCATGCTAGTTCCGCGAGACGTATCCGTTACAGGTTTCGACAACATCAGTTTGGCCGAGTTCTGTTATCCATCGCTTACAACACTCCATATCCAGCGCGAACGCATCGGGTATTTGATGATTCAAGCACTGACCGAGGCATCTACGTCGCCCGAGGCCTGCCGTCGCAGAGTTGTTCTTGATCCAGACCTCGTCTTGCGCGAATCGACAGGCCCGGCCCCAAAGAACTAGCCGACCGCACCGCAGCTCAAACAGGCTGGCCGTAATATGCTCCCGAACCGTGCTTGCGAAGAAAGTGTTTCTCTCGATGAGCCTCGGAGATCTCCTCCGCCTCCGGACGTAGCGTGCGCGTGAGGTAAGCCATCCGAGCAAGTTCCTCGACGATGACCGCCACGTGAGCCGCTTCTCCCGGTGTGGGTCCCCAGCAAAATGGGGCGTGGCCTGCGACAAGAACGGCGGGAACGGCGAGCGGATCCAACTTCTCGAAACGGCGCACAATCGTCTGTCCGGTGTTCCATTCATATTCCGACTCAATCTCGGCGGGTTGCATTCTCTCGGTTAGCGGAATGGGACCGCGCACGTAGTCGGCGTGTGTTGTCCCAAAGCAAGGTATCTCGAGGCGTGCCTGCGCCCAGGCGGTGGCGTACCTGGAATGGGTGTGCACGACGCCCTGCACCTCATGAAAAGCGCGGTACAGCGCGAGGTGAGTGGGCAAGTCGGAAGAAGGGCGCATCGTTCCTTCGACGGTCTTGCCTTCCAAATCGCTGACCACGAGATCACTCGCGCTGAGCACATCGTATGGCACACCACTTGGTTTGATCACAACCAGGCCCGAGGAGCGATCGAATCCGCTCGCGTTTCCAAACGTGAACACCACAAGTTTGCGGCGTACCAGTTCCAGGTTCGCTTCGAGCACTTGCTCCCGCAGACTTTCTAATTTCATTGACCTTGCCTCACTTGCGAAGCGATTCTACGGAGTTCCGGAAGAATATCACCCATGGAGACCGGCTCGGAATCTTTCTTGCCGAAGGCGAAATAAAGGCGCTTGTACTTCGATTAAAGCTGTTCGTACACAGCCGCTGCCGAATGCTCCGGAG
>JAVKSW010000391.1:0-3476 GCA_039583505.1 Bryobacteraceae bacterium
TTTCCGGACTCATCGTGGTGGTGCGCCCCACCGAGACCTCCACATTCTTCACGTCGATGGTTCGAAAGCTGTCCCGTGAAAATTTAAGATCGTAGTTGCCGACGGGCAATGACGGAAAGCGGAAGAGGCCATCGCCATTGGTTTTCGCGCTGTACGTTATTTCCGTCGCCGCACTCACGGCCGAGACTTGCACGCCGGGTATCACCGCTCCCGACGCGTCGCGGACCTGGCCTGAAAGAGTTCCGCTCGATACCGCACTCTGCGCCCACATTCCGTTCGCCCCGATAGTGAGAAGCGAGGCCACCGTCGCCAAACTTAACAGCCGCATTTACGCACGGTAGCACTGAGCCGGTTACTTATTTATGACAGTACGGTTCCATTTGCGTGATGCGCGGGTGAACGTTTGCGGACGTGCGCGGTTTACGATATGTAGAAGTGACAGGCGTATGGCTGATTTCCAAATAGATCTTCCGCAGGGCACGCTCGATTTGCTGATCCTGCAGGTGGCGGCGCTGGGACCGATTCACGGGTATGCTATTGCGCAGAGAATCCAGCAGGTCTCGCGGGATGCGCTGCAGGTTCAGCAAGGATCGCTTTATCCGGCCTTGCATCGATTGGAGAACAAGGGACTGCTCGCGGCGGAGTGGAAGCAATCGGACACCGGGCGCGAGGCGAAGTTCTATCAATTAACCACAAAAGGGACGGAAGGAGTTGAAGAACGAGACCGCCAACTGGGCGCGGCTGTCTGAAGCAGTTGCGCTGATTCTGAGGCTTTCCGGGCGAGGGGCGGTATGAGCTGGTGGGGCCGGCTGGTGCACCGCAAGCGCCTGGAAGGGCAACTGCGGGCGGAACTCGAATATCATCTGGAGCGGCAGGCTGCGGACAATCTTCGTGCGGGAATGACTGAAGAGGAGGCGCGCCGCAATGCTGCCCTTCAGTTTGGCGGGGTGGAGCAAATCCGCGAAGATTGCCGGGATGCACGAGGCACGCGAGGGGTGGAGGCGACATATCAGGATATTCGATTCGCTTGGCGGATGTTGCGCAAGAGCCCTGGTTTCGCGGCTGCGGCTGTTTGCACGCTGGCGCTTGGAATTGGCGCGAATACGGCCATTTTCAGTGTGATCAATGGAGTGATTCTTCGCCCGCTTCCGTATCGCGAACCCGGTCGATTGGTTGCCTTGGAAGAACAGTCTCAAACATTGGGAAGAAGGATTGCATTCTCATATCTGGATTTTCTGGATTGCAAACGCGCCAGCCAGTCTCTTGAGGGTATCGCGGCGTACCGTGACTATGGCGTAAATGTCACTTCGCCCGGTGAAGCGGAATACCTACATGCCCAGGAGATTTCCGCGGGATTTCTGTCAACGCTCGGCATCAAGCTATTTCTAGGCCGCGAATTTAATTCGGAGGAGGACCGGCGCGGGGCGGCACCGGTGGCGATGATCGGGTATTCGCTTTGGCAGGAGCGCTTCGCCGGAAGCGGGAATGCGATTGGCGCGCGACTGGTGGCGAGTGGCAAAGGCTACACCATAGTCGGCATCTTGCCTGCCGATTTCCACTTCTTCCTGGAGGAAGGCCAGGTTTTGACGCCGATTGGTCAGGATGACACCATCGCCATGCAAAATCGAGATTTTCATTCGGGAGGTTATGCGATCGCCCGATTGAAGCTCGGGGTGACCATCGGGCGCGCCAACTCGGAATTGAAAGCGATAGGGCGACGGCTCGCTCGTGAGTATCCGGACACGAACAGGAATATGACGTTCGGCACAGAGCCCCTGAAGCAAGAGGTAGTGGGCGATATTGGCTCGACGCTCTTTCTGCTTGCCGGCGCGGTGGCGCTGGTGCTTCTTATCGCATGCGCGAATGTGGCGAATCTTTTTCTGGCGAGATCTCTTTCACGATCCCGCGAGTTTGCGATTCGGGCGGCGCTTGGGGCAGGGCGAGTGAGACTGATTCGGCAGCTCCTCACCGAAAGCGTATTGCTGAGTGTGGCAGGCGGCAGTGTTGGGTTAGGAATCGCAGGCGGCGCGACGCACTGGGCGTTAAAGAAGTTGCCGTTCTGGGTGCCGCGAACAGACGAAATATCTCTCGACACACCTGTCCTTGTATTCACGCTGCTGGCGGCGGTGCTCACCGGGATTGCTTTTGGGATCGCGCCGGCGCTGCGGCAGCAGCTCGATATGGGAAGTGTATTGCGGCAAGGAGCGCGTGGAAGCAGTCGCGGTATTGGGCGCTTGCAGGGTAACTTCGTGATCGCCGAGTTGGCTCTGGCGCTGGTACTGCTGACTGGAGCCGGGCTGATGATGCGCACGATTCTGCGACTCTGGGCCGTGAATCCAGGCTTCGATCCGAGTCACGTACTGGTGATGACGGTGGGACTGTCACCGAAAGCGGTGAGTAATCCTACGCTGTTGCGGACGGCATGGAAACAAATTCTCGACCGTGTTCGGAGCACGCCTGGTGTGGAAGCAGCCACGCTCGATTCACTGGGGCCGCTATCTGGCGACAACCAATCGGTTGCGTATTGGGCCACGGCCGAAACATCCGCCCCCAAGAATGCGCCGTTTGCCTGGCTCTATACTCCGACTCCCGGTTACTTGCAGACGATGAAAATCCCGTTGCTGCGCGGCCGTTTTTTCAACGAGCAAGACAGAGTTGGAACCCAGCCCGTGGTTGTCATCGATGAAACTCTGGCCAAGCGCCTTTCCCCAGGCAAAGATCCGGTCGGGAGCGAACTATCGCTTCAGATCGTCGGACGCGTACGCATTGTGGGAGTAGTAGGAGCGATAAAACACCTGGCTCTGGATGAGGACGCTCACGGACCGCCCGAGCCGGCGTTGTATCTTCCATTTCTTCAATTCCCGGATGAGTTCATGTCTCTGACGCAGAGCGGAATGGATCTTCTGGTCCGAACTTCTATGCCTCCGATGTCGGTTGTGCAAGCGGTGAAACACAGCGTGTGGGGGCCGACGCGCGACCAGCCCGTCCGCGACGTCGTGACGATGGAGCAACAAATTGGCGCTTCGATGGGCAAGAGACGCGGAATGCTATTCCTGTTGAGCATTTTTGCGGGTGTAGCACTCCTGCTTGCTTCCGTCGGCATTTACGGCGTGATTTCTTATTCGATGAATCGGAGAGTGCAGGAAATCGGCATTCGCATGGCGCTTGGAGCGCAACCGGCCCAGGTTCTGCGGCTGGTCTTACGGCAAGCGATGCGCACGGTGCTGACAGGTGTTGTGACCGGTGCGGTCGTTTCGCTTGCGCTCGCACATTTAATGACCAAGCTGCTTTACGGCGTGAGTCCCACGGATCCATTAACGTTGGCCTTGGTCGTGGTGACGTTGTGCAGTGTGGCGTTCGCCGCAATTTATGTTCCAGCGCGCCAAGCCGCGCGGATCGATCCGCTGTTGGCACTCAAATATGAGTAGAAGACGCGAACGGCGACGTTAATTCGCGTTCTGCGCTTTGGTAAATAT
>JAVKSW010000392.1:0-3476 GCA_039583505.1 Bryobacteraceae bacterium
ATTGCCGGCGAATCGACGAGATCTGTTTCGGTCTGCTCCGTCATTTCACATTCCTCCTAATAACTGCTGAAGCCGCGCATCGGAAGAGCCCATGGCGCGCAACAGCGAGATCTTCGCGACATCGAATGAATACAGACTCTCAATGTAGTTCTCGCTTGCGGCGACGACGGACTCTTGCGCTTGAACAACTTCGAGATAGTTCGTGACGCCGTTTCCGTAACGATCGCGTGACTGCGTCAGCGCGCGATCGGCGAGCGCCTTGTTTCGCGCTGCTACTTTCACGCTGGAATCGGAGGCGTTCAGGTCAAGCCACGCGACTCGTGTGTCGTAGGCGATACGCCCTTTCAGGTCTGCGTATTCGGCTTCCCGGCGAGCGAGATCGGCCTGCGCCTGCTGAATGCCCGCGCGAATGCGGCCGCCCGTATAAAGTGGGACGGAAACGCTGCCCGCAACAGTGTAGAGCTGATTGAAATTGCCTACATTTACGCCGCCGCCGCCATAATCGAGATGAACGGAAACGGTGGGAAGACGTTGCGCCTTCGCAGCCCGAAGGCTGAACTCGGCAGCGTGCACACTGGCTTCGGCACTGGCGAGATCGGATCGGGAGCGAAAAGCGTCTTCTGCTGCGGATTGCTCCGTGATTCCGGTGAGGGGCCGGTCATTCAGAGGTTCGGTCAGAATGAAATCCTGCTCGATTGGCAGGCCGGTGATGCGCGCGAGCGTCAGCTTATCTTTTTCGAATTGATTCACAACGGTTGTGAGCCGCTGCTCGGCGGATTGCCGTTCCACTTGCGCACGAAGCGCATCGATCTCAGGCGAAACCTCCGCTTTGAACCGGTTGGCGGTTTGGCGATCCAGTTCCTGCGCCGAAGCGAGCTGAGCCTTGGCTGTTTCCACTCTTGCGGCGCTGGCAATTGCCTGGGCATATGCCGTGCCCACGGCAAACACGACCACATCCCGGGAATCTTCGATGCTGAAGACCGAAGCCTTTTCCGCGCTCTTTCGAGCGTGATATTGGTTGCGCAATTCAGCGCTGTAAAGCGACTGAGTCAGACTGACGCGCGCGTCCTGATATCCAAATCCGCCAGTGGTCGCGGGCAGGCCTGGAAATCCGGCAATCGGCGGCAGCTTTAGTCCGATCTCTTTCAGACTGATATTTTCGAAAGCCTGCCGGCCATCGGCCGAGACTTGCGGCAACAGTGCAGCGAGGGCGCCTAGACGCCCGGCGCGTACATCGGCGCTAGCCTGATTCGATTCAATCAGCCCCAAGTTGTAACGCAAACCGCGCTCGATCGCATCCCGCAGGGAGAGCCGAATGGTTTGACCCGTAGCTTTCTGCGGTACGCTCCCCAGATAGGGATTCTGAGCTTGGGTCGCTTGCGCGCTTGGATTGGTGGTGCTCTCAGCAGGGTTGATGGGGCGTGGTGTGGCCACGGAATAGGCGAGGGGATCGGGTTGTACGGTCTGTCCCGGTGCCGCTAGCGTCACGATTAAGAGAAGCGCTGCTCCCCCGATCCGGCATTTCGTCTGTTGATTCTTGAACATTCAATAACCCGTCTGGTCGATGTATGGATCACACTTGTTCCGAGTGCGATTACGGGTTCGATGCTAAAGGAGACCGATCGGTCGCAAATTATCTTTTGCGCAGCTTTTGAGATTTTTGTGACCTTTGGATCACGCGCATAATCCCATACAGCATACGAGATCGAAAAAGACTCGTGAGGGGCTGAAAACATTCCGTCCCGCCAGACATAAAACGCGTTTCCATGGACAGTCGAAATGAAAGGAATCTTATGAATCTCACGGGTCGTACCATCCTCATCACCGGGGGCTCCGCCGGCATCGGCCTTGCCTTCGCGCTCAAGTTCGTCGAACTCGGCAACGAGGTCATCGTGACTGGCCGGCGTCAGGCGGTGCTCGACGACGTGAAGGCGAAGTACCCGAAGCTCCACACCATCCAGAGCGACGTCGCGAATCCCGCGCAAATCGCCGCCCTGGGTGCGCGCGTCAAGGCGGATTTCCCCAAACTGGACGTGCTGATGAACAACGCGGGCATCATGATTTACAAGAACCTGAAGGCCCCGGCGGCCGACCTTGCTGGGTTGATGACGGAGATGAACATCAACGTGGGTGGTGTAATTGGCATGACCTCCGCATTCATCGACATCCTCACGGCCAACAAGGGCACTCTGATCAACGTTTCTTCCGCGCTCGCCTTCGTGCCTCTGCCATCCGCGCCAATCTACAGCGCCACCAAGGCGGCGATTCACTCCTACACCCAGTCACTGCGGTTCCAATTGGAGGAAACCGGCGAGAGGTCATCGAGCTCATGCCCCCATGGGTGAAGACCGACCTGACGGGAGATCTTCCGGAGGACAGCGGCGTCACTCTGATGACGACAGACGAATTAGTGAAGCAATCCTTTGCGGCCTTGAAGGCGGGTGCCCTGGAGGTCCGGCCCGGGCAAGCCAAACAGCTCGCATTCATGCGCCGCCTCGCTCCCGATTTCATCAACCGGCAACTCTGGAAAGCGTCTAAGGACCTAGTGCCGGTTGGGGTGGGATAGAGTCAGCCAACAACTCTCACGAGTACCCGATATCAGCAACCGCTCCATTGTCCAATGTTGGGTCTGCACGCCATACAACCGCATGGATAAACTAGCGCCGAGTTAACCTGAGCGTCAGGATTTCGCCATGGCCGAACGACCCACATGCTTTGCTCAGCAAGAGATCCTCGCGCCATGGGAGCTGACGAAAGGCGAGCTTATCTATGTCGCGAAAACAGATTTCTAGCGGTGTGGTGCACGAATTGCCTGCGGATTTAAAAAAAGCACTTACATCCGACCCGCAAGCGTTAACAGCATGGGAGGATATTACACCGCTTGCACGCAACGAGTGGATATGTTGGATTGAGTCAGCTAAGAAAGCAGAAACGAGAAGCCGCCGGATCGAGTGGGGCTGTTCAAGCCTCAAGGATGGAAAACGACGCCCCTGTTGTTGGCCCGGATGCGCCCACCGCTAATTGCAAAACCGTCAAACTGGACATTGCGACCGCGGACTGGAATCGGCCAAGTTCCGCTTGCGCGTGAACCGCTCCGAATCTTCAAGGCCGTTTCTCAGCAATTTTTTATACTGAACAAGCATCTGTCCGGTCGGTGCGTAGCGGTATCTGGACTGCCACTCGCAAATCGTCGTCAGCGTGCCCCGAAAAGGAGAGTCTGTGGTCACTACCACCGAAATTGCACCTGAAATCTACCGTCTTGCGGTCTTCGTTCCCGAGATCAATCTGGAGTTCAGTCATTTCCTGGTCCGAGATGAGGAGCCGCTTCTTTTTCATGCCGGACTGCGAAGCATGTTCCCGGTCTTGCGCGAGGCGATCTCACGTCTCGTCGATCTCTCGAAGCTCAAGCACATTGGGTTCAGCCACTTCGAGTCCGACGAGTGCGGAGCATTAAACCACTGGCTTGAACTCGCGCC
>JAVKSW010000393.1:0-3460 GCA_039583505.1 Bryobacteraceae bacterium
ACTTGAACTGACGCAGCCAATTTTCCATGCCCTTTTCTCCTTCGAGCGGAGTGGGGCGATCGAAAAGAACGGCGGACCGTACCTCGAGGCCGTGCGCTTCGAGCAGAGCGGCGTACTCACCGATGGAAGGGTAAAAGGTGCGCCGCAGCGGCATCGCTTCGCCAAAATGGCGCGCCGCCATGGATTCGACGGCTCTCTCGATGTCCCGGATGTTGCCCTTGCCGCCCAATTCAGCGACCAGGCGGCCATTTTTTCGAAGTGCCCGGGCGATGGCTCTGGCCACGCCGGCCTTGTCGAGCATCCAGTGCAGCGCGGCGTTGGAGAACACTGCGTCAAACTCATTTTCGAATTGCATGCGCGCTGCGTCTTCGAGCACGAATTGCAAGCGAGGATAGTTCTGTCGTGCCTGCCCGATCATTTCCGGCGAGGCGTCCAGGCCGACCACCTCAGCGCCCCGTTCGGCGATCTTCTGGCTCAGTTGCCCCGGGCCGCAGCCGACGTCCAGGATGCGCTCGCCTGGTTTGGGGTCCAGTTGATCGATAAGGCCGGTACCGAGTTGCCAGACAAAGGAATGCTGCGCTTCATACTGCTCCGGATCCCATATAGCCCGTTTCAGCATAGATACGGTTAGAGCCGCGGCTTCACTTGATACAGCAGCAGGTACACAATCACGCCGGTCACGCTGACGTAGAGCCAGATGGGGAACGTCCATTTCGCAATGGCACGGTGCTTGTCAAACCTGCGGCTGAGACCCCGGACGAGGGTGATGGTGGCCAGCACCGGGACGGTTGCCGCGAGGATCGTGTGAGTGGTCAGAATCGAGAGGTAAACCGTTCTCACCCAACCTGGTTTATCGAACTTAACGGACCCTACGTTGGCGTGGTACACGAGATACGAGATGAGGAACAGGCAGGAAACAATGAAGGCCGCTAGCATGATCTGGTTATGCCGGCGCACGTTGTACCGCTTGATGAAAATATAACCGGTGATGAGCAGGATGGCCGCGAGGCCGTTCAGCGTTGCATTGAGAAGCGGCAGATCGTGAACGGTGAGAAACGCGGCCGGCACTACGAGCTGGCGCTCCGTAATGCGTCCACGTCTCTCAACAATTTGGAAAGATCGTCCTGATCGAAGCTCGAATAGTAGCCGCGAATATTGCCCTTCTTGCCAACCAGGATAAATTTCGTGCTGTGCTCGATCTTGCCGATCACGTCGCCGACGTGAAACGTCTGGTACGCGATCAGATGCACCGTCGCGGGAGATCCGGTCAGGAAAATCCAATGGTCGGTCGGTCCACCAAAGCGATGCGCGAAATCGTTCAGCACCGGAGGTGAATCGTGCTGCGGATCTACCGAAAAGGACACCAGCCGCACGTCCTTCTCACCCTTTAACTCCTCCTCCAGCCTATGCATCCGGGCGGTCATGCGGGGGCATTCGGTCGGGCAGTAGGTGTAAATGAAGTCGGCAATCCATACCTTACCGGCAAGCGCAGCTCCATCGAAGCGAGCGCCGTGGGAATCCGTCATGGTGAAAGGCGGCACTTTGCCGTATTGGGGCAATTTGGCGGCGGGACCGGTGCAAGCGACCGACAGGATTCCGACTACGGCAAGAGCAAGAACCGCTACTCTTTCCTGCGTGGTCACAGCCGGGAGGGGTCGAGGACCATTAGAACGTAAAGCATCGGCAGATACACAACGGAAGCCAGTAGAACCTTCCTCGCGCGGACCTTCGTACGATCGAGGGACACGCGAATACCTGAATACAGGAATAACAGGCCGAGCGCGATTGCGCCGACCATGTAAATGGTGCCGGTCATACCCATCCACTTGGGTAAGAGGCTGATGGGAATGAGCAGTGCCGAATAGAGCAGGATCTGCCGAGCTGTGGATTCGCCGTCGGGCTCAACCACGGGCAGCATGCGGATGCCGGCTCGCGAATAGTCTTCGCGGTACATCCAGGCGATTGCGTAGAAATGGGGGAATTGCCAGAGAAAAAGGATGGCGGCGAGGACCCACGCTTCGGGCGTCAACCGGTTCGCGGCGGCCGCATAGCCAATCAGAGGCGGCATAGCGCCCGGCACGGCGCCCACAGTGGTGGACCACCACGTTTTCTGCTTCAAAGGCGTGTAAAGGCCCAGGTACATCAAAAGCGTGGCAATGCCGATGGTTGCGGCGAGCCAGTTTACGCCAAAACCCAGCTCCAAGCCGCCCGCGATGGAGAGCCCAATGCCGAACACCAGCGCTTTTCGGGGCTGCAGCCGACCTGCAGGGAGCGGGCGGAATTGCGTTCGGCGCATCTGCCGGTCAGCGTCGCGCTCGTACCACTGGTTCAGGGCCGCTGTCCCGGAGGCAATCAGAGCCGTACCGAATAGCGTGTGTATGATCGCCCACGCGGACCAGCCGAAAGGGTGCCCGAAATAGTAACCCACAGCCGTGCTCATGACAATGAGCCACGTTATGCGTGGTTTGGTGAGCTGGAGGTAATCTTTCACGCGTTCGCGATCAGCGGAATGGAGGGCCAAATTTCAAGTGTACAACTGTCGTTCCGCAACACCTAGACTGTACAGTTTCTTGTCTGACAAGAATTACGCAGTTCTATCGAGCGTTGGACGCGCTTTGGTGTAATAACCATGAATGGTAAAAATTCGGGTAAAGACCCCGCTGGTGGAACTCGACGGCGACGAGATGACGCGGGTGATCTGGGCCATGATCAAAGAGTTGCTGATTTTGCCGCACCTTACGGTCGATTTGAAGTATTTCGATCTCTCCATTGAAAATCGCGACGCGACGGAGGACCAGGTGACCGTCGATGCGGCGACCGCGATCAAGCAATATGGCGTGGGAGTGAAATGCGCAACCATCACCCCGGATGAGGCACGGGTGAAGGAATTCAACCTCAAGCACATGTGGAAGTCGCCCAACGGCACTATCCGCAACATTCTGGACGGCACGATTTTTCGCGAGCCGATCATCTGTCGCAACGTGCCTCGCTATGTACCGGGCTGGGTCAAGCCCATCGTGGTAGGCCGCCACGCGTTTGGCGATCAATACCGGGCGACCGATATCGTGGTGAACGAGCCGGGGAAACTCACTTTGACTTTTACGCCCTCAAAAGGCGCGCCGGCTCACTACGAAGTGTTCGATTTCAAGGGCGGCGGGATCGCGCTCGGCATGTACAATTCGGATGAATCGATCACGGGCTTCGCACGCGCCTGTTTCAATTACGGGCTCTCGCGCGGCCTTCCCGTCTATCTTTCGACGAAGAACACGATCCTGAAGAAATATGACGGCCGGTTTAAGGATCTGTTCCAGTCGGTCTATGACAACGAGTTCAAAGCAAAGTACGACGCGGCCCGGATCAGTTACGAACACCGCCTGATCGATGACGTGGTGGCATTCGCCCTCAAGTCGGAGGGCGGATTTGTGTGGGCGTGCAAGAACTACGACGGCGATGTGCAATC
>JAVKSW010000394.1:0-3453 GCA_039583505.1 Bryobacteraceae bacterium
ATGGGTACCCTGGCGATGGGCGGCGGGATCGCGACCATGCATTACATCGGGATGGCGGCGATGCGGATGCGCTGCACCTGCTCCTACGACTGGCGGATTGTCGGGCTATCGGTGGTGATTGCGGTGGTTGTGTCCGGCGTAGCTTTAGCGAGCTTGCGCTCGGAGAGCCGCTTCGCGGGTTGGCACCAGTTTGCCGCGGCGGTTCTGTTGGGCGCGGCGATCTGCTCCATGCACTACACGGGAATGGCGGCCGCGCACTTCTGGCGATCAGACCGAAGGGTGGATTTTTCCTCGACGATTGGTGTTTCGTGGCTGGGCGGTATTGGGATCGCGGCGGGGACGCTTCTGGTTCTGGCATTGGCGATGCTGAGCTCGATGGCGGACAAATACTTTGCGCTTCAAGCGGGGCGGCTGCAATCGACGGAGGAGCGCTATCGACTTCTGTTCGAGCGCAGTCTGGCGGGAATCTATCGAGCGAGCGTCGATGGAACGGTAATGGACATGAACGACGCGTGCGTGGATCTGCTCGGCTACTCCAGCCGCGACGAAGTACTGGGTAGAATCATCCGGCACCTGCACATGCCGGAGGAGGACAGAAAGAGCTATGTGGACCTGGTGCTGGGGACCAAGGGATTGCCAGGACGCGAGACGCGCTTATATCGAACCGACGGCTCGACCGTCTGGGTGATGCATAGCGCAACATTGATTGAACCCCACGATGGAAGTCCCGCCGAGATTCAGGGAATGTTGATCACGATCGACCAGTTGAAGCGCACCGAAAACGAGCTGCGGTCCGCCAAGCACGCGGCGGAGTCTGCCAGCCGGGCGAAAAGCCAATTTCTGGCAAACATGAGCCATGAGCTTCGAACGCCGCTGAACGGAATTCTCGGGATGGCCCAGGTTCTGAGCGACGGCGAACTGTCCGAAGAGCAGAGGGAGTACGTGGATTTGGTGAAGACTTCCGCCGATTCGTTATTGGGCGCCATCAATCACGTTCTGGCGTTCTCGACGACTGGGGCGAGGGGGTCTACCTCAGCCGGGGAAGAATTCGACTTGCGCGAGGTGATCGCTACCGAAGTTGCCGCAGCGACGGCATCAAGCCAACGAAAGCGGTTGAAGATGACGTTCGATGTTGCTCCAGACATCGGTACGCGGTTTTGGGGCGAAACGCAGTGGATTCGACAGATTCTCTCAAGCTTGCTGAGCAACGCAGTGAAATTCACAGCGGACGGGGAGATCGCGGTGACAGTCGTCTCGCGCGGCCGCTCCGGGCCCAATCAGGTTGTCAATGTTCTTGTCCGGGACACAGGCATCGGCATTGCGCCCGAACTGCAAAACCTGATCTTTGAAGCCTTCTATCAAGTGGACAATTCCAGCACGCGGCGATTCGGCGGCACGGGATTGGGTCTTTCGATCGTACGGAACCTGGCCGAAGCCATGGGTGGGCAGATCTCCGTGGAGAGCGAACCGGGTAAAGGAAGCACCTTTTCGCTGCTGATCCCTTTGGTGGTGCAGCAAGATAAACTTGCCGACGCACACAAAACAGCCCATGTTGTGGGCTTGCAGAGCTGGCCGGAGACCGTGCTGCGAGCCTAACAGCCGAGGGTCAACGCACGCGATCCTCTACACCCGTTGAATCGCCGGACTGATTGCTTGCGACTAGCTGCTTTACGCCGTCGAGTTCTTTCTTCAGACGTGCTCCACGACGCGCCAAGCTAATTACGTACAGCAGTACGATGACCCAGGCGGCGGTGAAGCCGTAGAACATGAAGGTGAAATTGCGAGCGTCCATACGTTTCCTTTCGGCTAGGCGGCATTAGCCAGACGCCGCAGCGAGTCGATTTCGCGGGCGGTGGCTTCCTGTCGCGTGCGGATGAGAACCAATCCGGCAGCGAGCAGAAAAATGGCGTAAAAATTCATGTACAGGATGTGTTCCATAACCGGATCGATATTGCCGCCGCCGGTACGGATGCTGAGCACAGGACCGGGGTGCTGGGTACGAAACCACTCGATTGATTTCCAGACAATGACTACATCGACGCAGCCGAAGATGCACAGCGCGGACGAGAGGCGCGCGCGCTGGGTAGGTTCCTCAATGGCATTTCGCAGCATGAGATAGCCGGCGAAGATGAGCACGCATACCAGAGCAGAGGTCAGGCGGTAATCCCAGGTCCACCATATACCCCAAATGATTCGCGCCCAAATACTGCCGGTGACAATGTTGACGACCGAGAAGACCAGGGAGACCTCGACGATGGAAGCGGCGAGCGAGTCATAACGAAGCTTGCCGGAACTGAGATAGAGAATGCTGAAAGTAAGCGCGATGAAGTAACCGATCATACCGGTAATGGCAGCGGGTACGTGAAAAAACATAATGCGGTAGATGGCGCCTTGCAGAGCTTCGTCGGGCAGTACCAGAAAGATTTGATAAAGGTTGTAAGCCAGCAGCAGTGCCGCGGCCGCAAGCAAGCCGATGGAGATCTTTTCGCGCATGATTTCGGAATTCGCCCTTATTATCAGTTGACCAAAATCGTCTCGGCGAGAACCAGCGCGAGAGCGGTGAATATGACATCGAAGACGATAAGCACGCGTCCCCAGAGCCATTCGTAGGCAGTGAGGGGCTGGTTTGAAAGCAGCGCGTTGGTGACTTCGATGGCGCCGATGAGCAGGGGAATCAGCAGCGGATAGATGAGCACAGGCAGCATGAGCTCACGGAGCCGCAGGTTGACGGTGAGGGCGCCGAAGACGGCGCCGACGATGGAGATACCCCAGGTGGCGAGTGCGCAGACGCTCGCGAGCTGGGCTGGGCGAAGCCACCAGCGCACGTCATAGAAGATGCCGAAGACGAAGAGAGAAACGAGTTCGACGACCAACAACAGGAGAAAGACCGCGACCGCTTTGCCGAGCATCAGACTGGAGGGTGAGAGCGGTGAGGCCAGCAGCGTGTCGAGGCATTCATTCGGCAACTCACGCGCGAATCCGCGATTGAAGACGAGCGCTCCCGCGAAGGCAAACACGAGCCAGAGCAGACCTCCTGCCATGTCGCGCATGGTGTCGGCGAACGGGTCAAAGACGAAGCTGAAGAGCAGCAGAATGGTGACGGCAAAGGCACCGGCCGCATTCAGCGATTCCTTGGTACGCAGCTCAATAGCAAGATCTTTTCGCGCGACTGAAAGCGACTGGCGGACGAATCTCATGCAGGAGATAAGCGGATGATCATGGCGCACCGAGTTCCGTGTGCAGACGGTAGAGCAGAGTGGGATCATCGAGCATTTGTTGCGTGCGTTCGCCTGAGTAACGGAGCTTGCCATTCTCAATGAGGGCGACGTGCGAGGCAATGGCGAACGCTTCGCGGATCTGGTGCGTCGATAGAAGAATGGTGGCGCCGCGAGCGCGTGCTTCGATCAGAAGCTCGCTGAACATACCGATGGCGCGATCGTCGAGAGAAGTGAA
>JAVKSW010000395.1:0-3449 GCA_039583505.1 Bryobacteraceae bacterium
GCTTCGTCGTTCGTGGGTGTTTCGTCACGCTGCCAGTCTCTCCTTTGAGACCAGTCTTCTCATCCGGTCTAACTTAAGGCAAAGTTGTTTCCGAACTGCCGACACGCTCCGCTCATAACTAAGTGATCGCATAATTTAATGCTGTCCATGCCTGGTCGTATCCTGCTCCCGGTAGTCATGTTACTGGGCCCTCTTTGCGTTGCCGTCACGGCTGACACTGCTCCTGGTCGCGATGTCAAGGCGTGCAGATGCGGTCGCAGAGCCTGGCGGCCCGCGCTTCTTCCTTGGCTTAGCCTTCAAAAACACGGACTAAACGTTCCAATTTGCCGATATCCACCTTCTTGTTTTTGCTCACAGCTAGCGTCCATATGTTGCCGCCTTCCGCATGCACCAGAGGGGTCGCTCGACAGGCGGAACGCCTGCTAATTCAACAGCCCGACCCGTTTTTCGAGAGCGATAAAGCGCGCGTCCCCACGAATTCCATCAAAAACTGGATCATATTTTATAACCAGAACCTGCATCTCCTTTATATCGGCCGATTTTTCGAGCAGCGAAATCGCCGCCTCCTTATCGCCAATCGCGGAGTAGCCGATCGCCAGTTGAAACGGTGATGTGTAGCCTGTCGGGTCGGGCCTTTTTGCCTGGTCCAAATAGCTGAGCGCCTGCTCCCGCTTGCCCGCGCAAGCCGAAGCTAAAGCCAAGCCGATTTTGGTAACCGGAGCGGAGAACTTCCTCGCGCACCACTCATATTGCCTGCCCGCATCTTCGCAGTTGTGCTGGTATATATCCAGCCCAGCGAGCGTAAATCGCGCATCCCACTGGTCCGGGTTCATCTCCAGCATTCCACGCACAATACGCACTGCCTCAGCATAATCGCGTTGCATGTAGAACGCCTGCACCTGGTTGAAGCGCGGACCCATGGCTAATGGATCCAAATCCTGCGCGGTACGCAACTCAGCCTGTGCTTCCCGAAAACGGCCGCGAGTGGCTAACAGCGATCCATAAAGAGAATGCGTGGTCGACTGCGCTCCTTGCTCCAGAGCCCGCCGAAATTCTTGTTCCGCAAGCGGCCAATTCCATTCGTCGATGGCGATGAGATCTGCCAGCAGACCGCGCGCTTCTCCGCAGGCCGGATCCAATGCCAGAGCTTTTTCGAGTACAGCTTTCGCAGCAGCAAATCCCTGTTGCGGCGCTTCTTGAGTCAGGTGTACGAGCTGAATGTGGACACGGGCAATCCCGATATACGCATTCACATAAGACCGGTCCGCATGAATAGCCTGATCGAAAAGTGCCAGGCTCTGCCGGTACGAGCCAGGATGGTGCAGCCCGAGCTCATAGGCCCTGAGATACAGGTCGTGCGCTGCAGGGTCCTGTGTCGAATCGGCGGTGACAACCGCCGTAGTCCTGACAACACGTCCTCCCAACGCACCCGTAATGGATTGCGCGATTTGGTGCTCAATGGCCATCATGTCCCGGTCCTGCCCTTGATAGGAACGCGACCAGACGTGATAGCCGTCGGACGTGCGATTCAATTGGGCCGTGATACGAACCCGATCGCCCTCCCTTTCGAAGCTGCCCTCGAGAGCGTCCGCGACATTCAACTTGCGTCCGATCTCCCGAATATCCGCGGCTCTTCCTTTGAACAGCCACGCCGACGTGCGCGCCACCACGCGCAACCCGGCCGATTGCGCCAGATCGTTTGTCAGCTCTTCCGTGATTCCATCCGCCAGGTAGTCGTCGCGATGATCCGGCGAGAGATTCACAAATGGCAGCACCGCAACCGAGTTCATGGGATGTGCGCCTGTGCTTCGGAGGGCCCAAATCGCAACAGCCGAAATGGCGAGTGCCGCAATTCCATCCGCGGCCGCAATTGCACCCGCACGCAGCCACCATCGCGGATGGTGCTGCACACCCGGCTGCGGGGCGGCTTCGCGCATTTGTTCGCGCAATCGAAACTTCGGAGCGTAGCTGCGCGGCGGCAGTTCAATCTGGATGCGCTCCCGGAGACCATCCTCGGCGTAGTACTCCTTCAGCTTCTGGCGCAGCCGGCTCAACTCCGTACGGACGATCGAGTCGAGCCGTGGGTCGAAGGACGGCGGCTTTCCGAACGCATCCACCCCAATGGCATACTCATTGATCTGCTCGCCTTTCCCCGCCAAAGCCCGTCCGACCAAATAGCGCAGCAGTTGCGCTCGCCTCGGTGAACTGGAGAACGCGTGTGAGGCTAATAACCTTTCCAGATGCGCACGCACCTCTGTGGGATCTATCTGAACGTGTAGCTGCACATCCACTGCTGCACGGCGAGCGTGCCCCATTCTTTAAACTCTGGCTGGATCTCTTCACCGTAACACGTTGAAAGCACGCCGGTGTAACGTTACGTGCACGGTGTGCTGGACGACGAAGATGCAAACAAGTAGCATCTCCCGTAGGTTGAACCCACTTTCGGAGATTGATAAATGCCACTACTTCCCTGCTCTTTGAATTCGTGCCGCGCTGCTTTGCGTAGCCGCAAGCTGATTCCTTATTTTTCCCTATGTCTCTTCTTTGCGCACCCGCACTCCGCATTCCCAGACTCTCTGTCGAATGTGTCCGTATACGCTAATGAAGCTGTCGGATCTGTAGTACAAACTCCCAATGGTGGAATTGTGAATGTCGGCGGGGTGGTGAGCTACAACAGCAACATAGCTGCGAATGGCGCGCCGGTTGGCAGTAGCGTTAACATTTACCCCGGGTCCGGCACTACCTACATGACGCCCGCCGCCCTCGGCTTGACATCCGCCACCGTCCAGGTCTCCAGTTCTACTCCCGTCTATGGCTTCTACCCCGGTACCGTCTTTAGCGCATCCGCTTTGGGAACGGCCAACCTCGCCACTGGTTCGGTCGGTGTTTCTGCCGGTTCTGCCCAATACTGCGTTGGACTCACTTGCACTCACACCTCAGGTGCAGCCGGCGCGCAAATTATGGATACGCTCACCTTTCATATCGCGGGCGCAAGCAATACGACGGTGACCAATATCGGCGTCCAGTTCGCGATCGACGGCTCCAGCGATCCGGGAGTTCCGTCACAACCGGGAGTCGCCGGCCCACACGCGAATATGACCGGACTCATGGATTTGGGAACCGGCGGAATCGAATATAACTTTGACACAACGACCGGCGAACCCGCGGACGGGCGAATCCTGGGCGACAGCGGCTGGGCTTCGAGCACCATCGTTTCGCAAACTCCCGGAAGCTTCATCTTCGATGGCACATATTCGCTGGTCGGCTCAACAGTCAATATTCCAGTCGATGTTTTCCTGCAGTGCTCCGCCCAGGGTGGAAGCTGCAGCTACGCCGACACCGCCGCTATCAGTTTTGACCTGCCATCGAACGTTTCCTTCACTTCTGATTCCGGCGTCTTCTTGACCCAGCAGGCTTCAGCGGTTCCCGAACCCACTTTCTGGCCGCTA
>JAVKSW010000396.1:0-1264 GCA_039583505.1 Bryobacteraceae bacterium
TTCCGTGTTTCAGACCATGGCGCAACGGGTGACGGAGAGCGCGAAGAGTCCGAAGCTGATCAATCCGGCGATTTCAGAGGGGCTTGCCAACGTGATTCTGCGTTGCCTCGCGCGCGATATCGATGAACGGTATACCAGCGCGCGCGACGTATTGGAAGATCTGCGGCGGCTCGGCAGAGCGTCCGAAGCGGGACCGGCGGAGCGTCGCACAGGCAAGTGGAGGTATGCCGTCAGCGCAGCACTTGTGGCAACGGCGGTCCTGGGGGCGGTTTGGGTTGTGAAACGTACGCGGAGCCAGAGTTTGCCACCACCAAGCGGCAATTACATTGCAGTCCTGCCGTTTCGAGCCGTTGGCTCCGATCCCGATCTGAAGTACGAGGCTGAAGGAGTGGACGAGGCCATTTCGCAGCGTTTGTTCGCCTTGAACAGCGTTCATCCCGTGTCGCCCCTGGCGATGGAACAGGTGAACTTGAAGCAACCGGAGAGTGTGATCGCCCGAAAGGTGGGCGCCAATCTCATCCTGGCAGGCAATGTGCAAGGCGAAGGCGACCACATCGTAGTGATTGCGAGTATCGACAACGTAGAGACAGGCAAACGAGTCTGGAGCAACTCATTCTCCGGGTTAAGGGCGGATCTGCTCACTTTGGAAGATGAGATTTGTACGGAAGTTGTGCGAGCACTCAACGTGACGCCCACTTTCACGGAGCGCGAGCGCGCTGCTGTCCAGCCCACGCAGGACATCGACGCATACGATCTTTACCTGAAAGGCCGCGACCTGCTGAAGACCAGGCACGATGCGGAAGGGTTAAGCGGCGCGCTGGCGCTGTTCGAGCAGGCTCGCGCGAAAGATCCTTCGTTTGCGCTCGCCTGGACAGGTGTTGCCGATGCGAGCCTCGGCCTGTATCGGGAAAAGAAAGACAGCTTTTGGGCGGAGAAGGCGTTAGCGGCAGCGCGCGAGGCGGCGAGGCGAAACGACACTCTGCCGGAGGTCCACTTTGCGCTGGGCAGCGTTTACTCCGCAACCGGAAGGAATGCGCAAGCGATCGAGGAGCTGAAGCGGGCGCTGCAACTGGAGCCGAACTCCGACGAGGGCTACATACGTTTGGGTCGGGCCTATGTCGCGGCGGGACAGAGCGCAGCGGCGATTGCCGCTTTTAACAAAGCGTTGGAAATTAATCCTTACGATTGGTACATCCACGAGCGGCTAGGAACCGCCTATGCGGAGATGGGGCGAAATGACGATGCGCTGAAGGAACTGCATCGC
>JAVKSW010000396.1:1274-3434 GCA_039583505.1 Bryobacteraceae bacterium
CAAGCGCACCGTCCTCCTATAACAACATGGGCGTGATTTATTTGCATGAGGGACGCTGGAACGACTCCATATCGATGCTGCAGAAAGTGATCAATCTGCGGCCATCGGCGAATGCATACACGAATCTCGGGTCAGCCTATTTTTATTTGGGCCGATATTCGGAAGCAATCGCGATGGATGAGAAGGCGGTTGCGATGAGCCCGAATCAGCAGGTGCTGGTCGGCAATCTCGCGGATGCGTACCGGCAAGCGATGCAGTGGGAAAAAGCACAAGATTCGTACGATCGGGCGATCGAGCTAGCGTACCGGCAACTGGAAGTCAATCCGCGCGATGCAAGCGCGTTGGGGAGCCTGGCGCTTTATTATGCGAGAAAGGGCGGGACGGCGCAGGCACTGCAATTCATCGCGCGGGCGCGATCTATTGACCCGGCCGACGACACCTTGATGTATGACGAAGCCATTGTGAAGGCGCTTGCCGGGCACGCCGCAGACGCGCTGAAAGCGCTCAATTATGCCATCGAGAATGGTTTTTCCGTGGAGGCGGCGCAGAGCGAACCCGATCTGAAGACGATTCGCTCGTTGCCGGGCTTCGGGGAGCTACTCGCGAAAGCGAGGCATTAGCGCTTGTACAGCGAAGACAGACGCCGAGCCAGCCCTATCAGCGGCAGGCCGGCAGTCAGCAGCAGCCAGGATGCGGGCTCGGGCGCCCCGGAGGTGGGGACGACCGTGAAATCGGCGCCTGCTCCCCATCCGCCCGCGCCGTTCGGGTCGAAGTTTGGTCCTCCAGTAGGCAGCAAATCATTCAGGTTAAAGCTGAACTCTGCCTGATTGGGGATTCCACCGTTAATGGGCCGGCTGAAAAGGATGCGGTATTGCGCCATGTTGGGCGACGTATTCGTGGACGAAGTTATACACGCCCCAAAGAACGGTCCACCGTTGCAAGTGATCGAAATCCCTTGCGGCTCGGTGACGGTGAAATCCATCGCAATCCAGTCCGTGCCGGAGACATTCTGGAAGCTCAATACACCGCCGCCGGTGGCATCGGCGCCGAACGTAAAGTCGCTTTCCGGCATAACGGGCGTTCCCGCGACCAGATTGTCGAATACGCCTTGTGGGTCGACAGGGTCGGCCTGAACGGCAGTCGTTCCTAAAGCAACGATCGCCAGGATAAAGGCTGCGTTTCCGAGCCGAAATGCGACGGGATTGCGTACGGCGCACAACAAAGCGCCAGCCCGCTGAAAAATTGATCTACTCACCAGGATTTTCCTCCTTCCGAGTAGATGCACGGTTACGGCTATGTCTTTCCGAGGCAGTGGCGGCGGAGGGCTAGAAACGTACTGTCATACATGCAACGACAACGCGAACGGGCCTACATCGTGCTGATCTTGATGTAGCGCTTAATGTCGGGAAGGCTCACGATGACAACCGCTGCAACCGCAGCGACCGCGAGATATCCGAGAACGCTTGAGAGTTTCATGCTGGGCTCCTGACCTACGCGACTACAACATTACCTCTTCTGTCGTTGAGATTCCAAAAGCCGCAGAAAAGGAGCGAATCCCCGAACCGCTTGCAGCAAGGTCGATAGAATATCCGTCGGGAATCCCAGTCGTTTCTCGATGAACAACGCGCGGCTGAATTTGAGCGAAACGTCCGACCTCGTTTTGCCTGATCGGGACGTCACAGTCGAGCAGGCGGAAGCCGCGCTTGACCACGAGCGCAGCATCTCCTCGGCGATTCTCGATACTGTTCCGGCCCTGGTGGTTGTGCTGGATCGCGACTTCAAGATCGTCCGATTTAACCGATCTTGCGAACTGAGTACCGGGTATCTGTTTACCGATCTCAAGGACAAGGAGCTCTGGCCGCTATTTTTTGCGGATGAAGATGCCGATCCGTTTCGGGCCGCTTTGCAGCGGCTGGGTAAGAATGTACGGTCAGGCCAATTCGAGAGCTATTGGAGAAAACGAGATGGCTTCCCGATCGCGATTCGCTGGACGATCACGGCGCTCTTCGACGATGCCGCCGCGGTGCGGCTTATCATTGCAACCGGCATTGACGTAACGGAAAACAAGCGCCTGGAAAATGCAGTTATCGAAATCAGCGGCCGTGAGCAGCGCCGGATTGGCCAGGACCTGCACGACGGCCTGGGTCAACACCTCACCGG
>JAVKSW010000397.1:0-3426 GCA_039583505.1 Bryobacteraceae bacterium
GATGTCACCCAGGCCATGCAGGCGCACAGGCAAGGCCGGCGTGCCCAGGTCTTTCCATAACAGGCCTGCACCCGATTTGAATGGCTGAGCGTTCTCATCCTCCGACCGGCGGCCTTCCGGAAACACAACCACGCTGTAACCGTGATCGACCGCCTCACCGGCGTGACGGAAGCTGCGGCGAAATCCGCTGAATTGCGGCAACGGAAAAATGTTGAATAGCGCCGTGATGAGCCAATACGCAAACGGTGCGAGCAGATTCAAGAACCAGTTGTCCTGATTGCGCGCGCGCTTTAGATCGAGCAGCATTTCGCCGGCCATCGCGACGGCAACGCGCCGTCGAATTCGCCCTGGTAGCGCATAGAGGATGAACGCGGCATCGTAGGTAGTGACATGATTGCAGACGATCAACACGGGCGAAGGCGGCCAGTCGCGAACACCGACAGTGACGCGTGGCTTGGCGAGAAAGCGCACGAGCGGCATGGCGATGGCTTCGAGAAAGGCGCTGCGAATCGCCTGGATGACAGGGTTCCAGGGCCAATGCGGGTAAGTGTGCTCGGCGGCGCCGTGACGTCGATCGCCGTGCGAAGCAGACGGCGCTGTGGTAATGAGCTTGCGAACGTCCTCGCCCGTTTTCACCTGTTCGAACTTCGCGTCGTCGAGCGAAATGCCGTATTCCTGCTCCAAGCGCGCCTGCAACTGGACGCGGCCCAGACTGTCGAGACCTATGTTATCCAGATTTAGATCGTCGGTGGATGCCGATACTTCGCCGCTCGCGATTCTTCGAGCGACTTCGCGCCGCAGCACCTTGCCCGTCGAGGTGCGCGGCAGATCGGGCTCCGGCCAAAGGATCCAGCGCCGGATCTGCTGGAAATCCGCGAGCTCGTGGTTGGCCCCATCCACGGCGGAAGCCGCGTCTCCCTGATCGTTCATAACGATCGCGGCGAGTGGCTCGGGTCCATGCCCTGCCGCTGTTTCGACGACGGTTGAAGCTTTTACCTTTGGCTGGCGGTTCAGTGCCGCCTCCAGATCTTCCGGGTAGATATTCAAACCGGAAGAAGTGACGATGACGTCTTTCTTGCGGCCCCGGAAGCGGAGATTGCCGCTCGAGTCA
Source organism: Bryobacteraceae bacterium (assembly GCA_039583505.1). Classification (GTDB taxonomy): domain Bacteria; phylum Acidobacteriota; class Terriglobia; order Bryobacterales; family Bryobacteraceae; genus Bog-105. The sequence continues at coordinate 1,112 of JAVKSW010000397.1, forward strand.
AACTCTGCCAGATCGCCGGTTCGAAGCCATTCCGAACTTTCGCGGCGTAGCTGGCCGCCTTGCCACGTGGTATTCGAGATGGTGTCGCCGCGCACCAGCACTTCCCCTTCGTCACTGAGACGCACCTCGCGGCCGGGCAGCACTTGCCCGATGGTCCCTTGCGCCGGACGAAACGGATGATTCAGACTGACTAAGGCTGTGGTTTCGGTCATGCCATAACCCTGCACAACAACGAAACCGAGTGTGTTCCAGAACTGCTCGGCCGCCGGTGGGAGCGATGCGCCTCCACACACGAACGCCCAGAACTTCAGGCCGAAGACTCGATGTACATCGCGAAAGTGCCACCACTTCTTCCATGCTTTCCGCGGCCTCCCGTCGGCCATGCGCGAAGACAGACGGGGAAAGCGATCCAGAAGATCCTGTTCGAGCAGCTCGAGAACCCGCGGCACGGCAGCCAATACGGAAATGCGTTCGTTGTGAATCCGCTCGATCAGCTCGCCAGCGACGAGCCTCGATTCGTAATGCACTTCCGCAGCCAGGATTTGCGGAATCCACAGACCCATGAATTGTCCGAAAACATGGCTCAAGGGCAAGGTGTGGAGAAAGCGAACCGGGTGCACCAGCCGTTCGTACCTGAGATATTTTTGCGCCTCTATTTCAATGGGCCGTAGGCTCGCGAGAACATTGCCGTGTGTGTGAACCACGCCTTTGGGCTCGCCCGTGGTCCCGGAGGTGAATACGATTTGCAACGCATCGGCTTCGTGAAGATCTTCGATTGCACGCGCCGTGTTGGTAGTAATCGTTTCTGCCAATTGTTCGAGGCAAACGCTCGAAGCTGCAAAACCTGGCGTGTGGAGTTTGTCCCCGTTCCCCCCGACGAGTTTGGGTGTCACCTCGTTCTCCACGCGTTTTGCAAACTCCGGCGCGCTGGCTACATCGATTGGTACCGGTAGCACCCCGCGCAGCACACAACCGAAGAACGCCGCCACCCATGCGGCGCCGTTTTCACCCCACAGGAGCACTCGATCTCCCTTGACGATCCCGCGGTTGGAAAGCTCGGCAGCGAACCGTCGGGCGAGCGTCGCCAGTTCTCCGTAACTCGTTTGCTGCCGCCGCAGCCCGCGCGGTGCGACGATCGCGATTTGCTTCCCGTGACGCTCAAAATCGTCCACGAGCGAAGCGAGTGAAGAGCGTCGGGAGACCACACGTCCAGACTACGACTCTCCCCGTCGCAAGGCATCAGCGTGCTAGAACCAAAAAAGTTTCAAAAAACAGCCGCGAGAGAGCTTTTCTATGCCTCCGCTTCCAGGCTGCGGGCTAGGCGCTCGCTCCCTCGACATAGCCTTCGCGCGCCGCACCGTACAACGCTTTCGGTTCACCGACTCTACTGCGCGTGAGCGAGTATCGCGGGCACCCCGATGAAGAGCGATTCAGCCACTAACGAACTCACGAACCGCGCCAATTACGTAATCCTGCATCGTTGGCGTAAGCTCGGGATAAACGGGAAGCGCGAGCACGCGGCCGGCGGCTCGCGACGACTTCGGGCAATGCGATTCACCGTTATAGCCGAATCGCCGGAAACATTCCTGCTGGTCCAGCGACAAGGGATAGTAGACCTCGCACCCCACGCCCTTCGCATGGAGGTGCGCGATCATCTCCTCACGTCGATCCACTTCGATTACGTATTGATGATAGATACTGACGCAATCGGGATGAACGCAAGGAGTGCGAAGGGCAGTGCCGCGGAAATGGCGATCGTAATAAGCCGCATTCTGACGGCGCGCTTCCGACCACTTTCGAAGGTATGGCAGCTTGACCAGCAAAATCGCGGCCTGGATTGGATCCAGACGAAAATTACCGCCGACGTAGCGATGGAAGTACTTGCGGTCGCCGCCGTGGTTCCGCATCATCGACATTCGATCGCGTAATCGTGCGTCGTTCGTAACGATCATGCCGGCGTCGCCGCATGCGCCCAGATTCTTTGTGGGATAGAAGCTGAAGCATGCGACGGCTCCTATGCTTCCCGCCTGGCGGCCCTGGTAGGTCGCCCCTATCGCCTGAGCCGCGTCTTCGATAACCGGGATACCATGCCGGTTGGCCACTTCCATAATCGGGTCCATCTCGGCCATTTGCCCGTAGAGATGAACTGGAATGATGACTTTCGTTTGCCTGGTAATGCGTCGTTCAATCAGAGCCGGGTCGATATTGTACGTGCGAGGATCGATATCGACGAAGACGGGCTTCGCGCCTGTTCTGGCGATTGCGCCCGCGGTCCCAAAGAACGTGAAAGGTGTGGTGATTACCTCGTCGCCCGG
>JAVKSW010000398.1:0-3424 GCA_039583505.1 Bryobacteraceae bacterium
CTCTCCTGTGTATGTGGGCCTGGAGGAACGGTGGGTTCCTGCGGAGGCGTGCCGCGGTCAGAGCGCACAGTCTCAACGAGCAACGTGCGGCTATCGGGCATCCAGTGGATGGGCGGACGTTGCGGGCCGAAGCCGCTGACCACGAGTGCCGCGTTCACGCGAATTCCGTTGAGCCTGTGAACTCGTCCCGTTCTGCCGTCGCCGACCCACAATTCGACCGCCTTTTCGGTCATGTTGGTGAAAGCGAACTGCTTCCCGTCAGGGCTCCAAACCGGCGCGGTCACTTCCGCGCCCGCGGGCAGCACGAGTTTGGTTTCGCCGGCGCTCGAATCCAGGTGGCGCAGTGTCACGGAGCGGTAGAGGAACGCGTTGTGCGGTCCATTGTTTCTTGGATTGATACGCAGTCCGGCGAGCCGGAGCATGGGTTGCGCGAGATCGGAAATTGGCGGGTACAGAATACGTTCGATCAACAATACTTCCGTGCCGGTTGGATTCACGACCGCTTCGGGTGTAGGCGCGGCGTTCAGAACGTCAAGAATTTCTTGTGGTGGCTTGCGGTAAACGTCGTCGCCAAAGGCGAAACTGCCCAAAGTGAAAAAGGCCAGCAGCGCCGCGGCTGCGCGAACAGCGATTCTGCACATGTCTGACATGGTCACACCGGCCAAATTCTCTTGGCGGCCCTATGGGGTCGACGTTTGCGCCTGCGCGGCCAAGCGCGCCTGCGCATCGTCATAGCTGTCGCCGTAGATGGAGGGAACCTTCGCGCCCATCGGCCGCAAGTACACGGACAACTGTCCCCGATGATGAATCGTATGATGCATTCCCAGCCGCAGGAAGAGTACTGCCGGCTGTTGCATTAAGCCCCGAAAATCCACCGCTTTCGCCAGTTCCTCGCCGGTCATCCGAGTCAAGCGGCTGAAGTTTCTTTCCGACGCCTCCTCGTACCACTTCGCCACGTCGGCTGAGTTCTTGACCGATTCGGGGCGTTTGTTTCGGCTGAAGTCGAACTGCCCCGCCAGGACTGCCTCGAGAAACATGTTCTCAGTCGCTGCGATGTGCCACGCCAGATCCAGCGCATTCTTAACTACTGCGTTGGGCCGGTAATCACCCTTGTCCGTCGGCACAGCCTCGATCATTTTCTTCGTTATCCGCTGCTCCATCTTAAGAGTGGGCAAGGTGAATTGCAGGTAATCGGCTGCCTGCTCAGGTTTCATGGATTCCATATACGCTCCTCGACAACTCCGCAGTATAGCCGAGATCACCGCGAGCGTTGGGCATCTTGCTCGGCGAGCACCCGGACGTGATTCAAGACTCGCAAGTGAATGCGGTGGATAATCGCGTCCGACCACCACCGCCAATACTCCGCCGGCCACAAGCCGTGTTGGTACCAGGTGGTTCCTTCGAGCAACGTGCGGCCATTTGCGAGCGGAGTCAGCCGAAACTGGCCTCGCTTCGAAACCAGGTATCCGTGCAGATGTTTCGGCTGAATTTCGAAAAAAGGACTCCATTCGTGCAGGGGCGCCGGATTTTCCGTGACACGGAATCGCAGCAGACGCGGCTCGTTCCAGACTTCGATCGGCTCGACGAAAGAGCCAGTCGAAAACTCGCAATAGCGTACTGCTCCCGGGCCCGCTCCATCCATGCGTGCTCGTTTTGGATAGGCCACGCCAATGCGAAACAGCCAGTCGCGCGGCTCCGGCAATTCCGAAAATGCAATGACGTGTCTCCAAACCTGTTCGGGGGTTGCTCGAACCACGATTTGAGTTCGCACCTGAAACACAGGTGGGCTAGCCTTGGCGTCCCACGTAAGAGTGGCAGCAGGCAACAGCAGCAACATTGTGGCGCCTCGCACTGCAACGTCCGACGATTCCGCCTTATAAGCCAACCATCCGCCGAGCGCCCCGAGCGGAATGACTAACGGCAAGGCCATGCCGATGCACACCACGCCCTCGAGTCCCACGAGCAGGAAAAGGCAACTGCCAGCGATTGCCGTGAGTGCGCCCAAAGTCGCGGCGCGCCCGGCTGTGGTTGGACGAAAAGTCCAGGAAGCAACTCCGCCCAAGTACCAGGGGAAGAAAACGAATATCGTCCAGCCGTATGTCCCGGAGCGAATCAGGACGACTGCGCCGGCAATAAAGATGATCCATAGGAGTAGTGCCACAAGACAACGCGCCAGCCTGCTCATGCTTTACTCCTGCGTTACGATCTCGATTAATTGCAAAGCGGTCTTGCGCAACGGCCGCATCAGCGGCAGGCCGGAGAGGCGAATCAAGGTGGCGACCGTCTTGGATGCAATTTTGAGCAGCCTCTCGGTCCTGACTTGATGTGGCGACTCATCGATAACCCAGAAAAAGATCACGCCCATCTGAAAGAACCAGAGCGCGCCAGGCAGTCGAGGTCCGATGTCCCGCGGAATCCGCATCCCGCAATCGGCAAGAATGCGTCGGAACCAGGCAATGTCGATGTCCCGGATCTGCTTCGTTTGCGGGCTGAAAGGCGAGAGCGGATGTTTCGGGTCTGCGCCATTTCTCAGCAGCGCCCGCAGAACGCCCCGGTTGGGCGCGAAGTGAACCAGCTTTACTTGAATCAATTCGTGTAATCGGGCTTCCAGGTTGCTTGCGTGGGCCAGGGCCGCCTCGATTTTGGGTTGCATCTCCGCACAGGAGCGCTGATAGAAATCCATGACAATGGCGTCTTTGGACGGGTAATAGTAATACGCCGCGCCTGTGGCGACTCCTGCCCGCTGCGCAATATCCCGCATAGTCGCGCTGTCAAAGCCTTCCTTCCGGAAGAGCGCCAGCGCGGCGTCTAGAATTTTGAGGCCCGTCTCCTCTGCTTTGGGGCTCGCTTTGGCGGCTGCCATAAAGTTGAACGCGTTCAAGAATCAGTATGTGCTTCCGCCAACAGGCTTGTCAACACATTTTTGAACGCGTTCAAGACGGGCGGCCCGGCCCTTCCCCAGCGTTACAACGCTAAGCTCGGTTTATGTGGCGCTGTTTCGTTCTCGTGCTCCTCTCGGTTGCCGCCTTCGCCGACGATTCTCATCCCATACTCGCTATAGGCTCTCCCGCGCCTGATTTTTCATTGACCGGAGTCGACGGCAAAACCCACAAGCTGGCCGATTATTCGGCGAGCAAGATTCTGGTCATCGTCTTCACCTGCAATCACTGCCCGACCGCGCAGCTCTATGAAAGCCGCATCAAGAAGCTGGCTGACGACTATCGCGGCAAAGACGTGGCACTCGTCGCGATTCAACCTAACAACCCGGGCGCCATCCGTCTCGATGAGCTCGGCTATACCGATGTGAGCGACAGCCTGGACGAAATGAAGATCCGCGCGGCGTATCGCCATTTCGATTTTCCTTACCTGTACGATGGCGACACGCAATCCGTCGCCCGCGCCTATGGACCGCAAGCCACGCCGC
>JAVKSW010000399.1:0-3421 GCA_039583505.1 Bryobacteraceae bacterium
CCCCTCATCCGGTCCAGAAACTCGCGAGGCACCCGTAAATTGCCGTGGAGACCCGTGCCGAGTGCAACGTCCGGCTTCGGATCGCCGTGAAAATCGGAGCCGCCGCTGGCAACCAGGCCGAGTGCCTCCGCGAGTTGCCGGTAATGCGCTTGCAATTCCGGCGGATGCTCCGAATGGTAGATCTCCAGGCCAAGCAGCCCGGCCTGTTTTAGGCGCAGCAGCACTTCCGGCTCTCGTTCGCGAGTCAGTCGAAGCCTGATCGGATGCGCGATGACGGGAATCCCGCCGCCCCAGCGGATCTTCCGAATCGCATCTTCCGTTGTCTGGCTCTGGCGTTCGACATACGTCGGCGCGCTTTCGCCCAGATATCGCGTAAATGCATCTTCGTGATTTCGCGCATACCCTTTCTCAACCAGAATGCGCGCAAAGTGCGTCCGGCCGGCCAAGCTTCGCCCTCGCGCTTCCACTTCTTCCAAGCTGATGTCCACGCCGCGTTGCTGCAGCGCTTCAATCAGGCGTTGGTTACGATTCCTTCGGTCCTCCCGCTCGCTGTTCAGCCAATTGTAAAAGTCTGCCGTTGGTTCATTCGACGGCCAGTATCCCAGCAAGTGCACGGATCGATGCGTGCTGCCTTCTGACAAGTTCAGGCGCGAATTGAGCTCGATTCCGCGAACCAGATCCATTCTTGTCTGAATCGCGAACGGAAGAGCTTCCTCATACCCGGCGAACGTATCGTGATCCGTAATCCCGAGCGCATCCAGACCGACCCGCTCCGCCAAATCGATAAGTTCCGCGGGTGCCAGCGTTCCATCCGAGGCAGTTGTATGCGCGTGTAAATCGATAAAGCGCGCGGCAGAAGGTTCGGCAGGTTCCGGCACTAGCGGAGTTTCGTCTCGGAATAAACGATAAATTCGAATATTTCGCCGCACGTATGAGCAAGCAAGCGCCCCGGCCCAAGCGTTTTCTCTTTCGTGCGGTTCTCAAAGAAAACTGCTCCGTCCGTACTGTCACCGGGCTTCAGTTTCGTCGGAATCAGCGTGATCGCCGAAGCGGCGGCCGCGGCTTTGAATCCTGGCTTCACAAACTGCGCCATAGCCGCCTCCCGGCGCCTCTCGTATCCGTTCGTTGACCGGAAATTCGAAAGTGCATAAATGCTGTCCTCATACAGAAGCTGCAGCTTGATAACGTCGGTCCGGCTTGCCTTTTGAAGCAGCGTTTCCACAACATCGTCTGCCGGCACCGACTGAAGCGGCGTTCCGTCCTGACGCATAAACGTAAAGTCGCTCGCCTTCACCGTCCACGATACGAGCGATCCATTCGTAACAGTTATCTGAATAATGTTGTAGTCGTGAATGTGCGGTGGCAACACGGCGAACATCACCGTGATGCCGTTTCGCGTAAGCGCTTCGTACACCATCCCATGCGATTCGAATTCGATTGGGCTTTGCGCCCCGCCGGCTTGACTCTGAGGTGGAATAAACGGCGGCGGCGCAGGCGAACTCTGCGGAGCCGTTGAAGTCGGATCAGGCTGTCCGGGGGCGATTCTTTTCTCCGGAGCTTGCGCCGGAGCCGCAACGCTCGGTATGTTTTGGCGCGCTACGCTGGCAATGCCCTGCCCGGCTGCGATCTGCGCAAACAGCGCCGCAACGATCAATACATCCCGCACCAGGAGACGAGCAAGATAGGGGCGTGGCTTGCCTCGCCCGGCGTAATCCATCGAAAGACTCATCTACATAATAGACGTTGCCGCCGGAATTGCTTCACTCGCAATCAGCCGCGAGTTTTGCCGTCAAATGCCAGCGCAGCACGCCCTTCGGACGAGCGCCGAAGCTCTCCAGATCGACCCGCAAGAGAGCGCCCTTTTTGAAGTCGATTTGAATATCCTTTGAGCCTAGGAGGTATCCCGCAAGCGCGCTGAAAAGCGGGTTATGACCCACCAGCATCAAGCCCGGCTCGTCGCCATGAACGCGTACCTCATCCCAAACCTGCTCGACGGATGCTGCGGGCACCAGCGCCTTGGTCCGAAGCACTTCCTTTTTGTACTTGAGAACTTCTTGAGCAATTTCGGCCGTCTGAACTGCCCGCTTCAGCGGACTGCTCAAGATCAGCGTGGGCTCGACGCGAGCGTCTGCCGCGGCCGCGAGAACTTGACGCAACTTCCGACGTCCCTCGGCTGTGAGCTCCCGATCTGCATCCGAGCCGCTGGCCGCGTTCTCTTCCGCGATTCCATGCCTCAGCAAGTACAACTGCATAGTTGGCGGGTTTCGCCTTTCATTCTGTCATACTGGTCGGTTCATGCAGGTCGGCGAGACGGCACAAAACCGCTTCCTCACCGCTACGGCAATCGGCGCAGCCGGCCTGATTCACATCTCCATCGCGGGCAGCCAAATCTTGCTCGGCCTCGGCATTCTGCTGCTGATCCTCTTTCGTCGCAAGCTGGAATTTCCGCGCATCTGGATTCCGCTCACAGCCTTTTTCGTGTGGACCGTTCTCGCGGATGCGCTATCGCCCGATCCCTGGGGCGGCCGTGCCCAGATCAAGAAGTTTTTTGTGTTTCTGTTCATCCCCTTGCTCTACGGCGTGTTCGTCCGCCAACTGCCGAAGGTGTTTTACCTGATACTGGCTTGGGCTGTGGCTGCAACTGCGTCCGGCATCTGGGGACTCGTTCAATTCATTTCAAAATACGAACACGCCCGGCACACTGCGGAGAATTTCTACGTCACTTACGTCGGCCGGCGCATCACAGGCTTCGAGAGTCATTGGCTGACCTTCGGCGCGCTGGAACTCAGCGTGACATCGCTCTTGCTGGCCCAATGGTTTTTCTCGAACCGTAGAATGCCGGCTTGGGCTTACGCCTCCATTGCAGTTCTCCTCGCTGCCATTGTGCTGAGTTGGGATCGCAGCATCTGGATTGCGGCGCTTCCGACGGTGTTGTACCTGGTGTGGTTCTGGCGTCCCAGGATGATGCTAGCGGTTCCTATCGTAATCGTCGCGGTTTTTTTGGCAGCGCCCGGGGGTACTCGCGACCGCCTTGAATCACTCGTTGCTCCGCATGGAGAGACCGACTCGAACCGCTTTCGCGTGGTCACCTTTTATACCGGATTGGAGATGATCAAAGCCCATCCCTGGTTCGGCGTGGGCCCGGAGGAAGTCAGCCGCGATTTTAACTCCTACGTTCCCGCCGGCATCCGCCGGCCTTTGCCGGTCGGCTATTACGGACATCTGCACAACGACTACGTGCAGTACGCCGCTGAACGTGGTCTCCCCGCTCTGGTCTTCGTCCTGTGGTTTATCGGCCTGTGTGTTTGGGATTGTGCCAGAGCCATCGCTCGCCTCGGCCGCGTGCGATCGCAACAGCTATTTCTCCTGCACGGAACTATCGGCGTGACCATCGCCATTCTGGTGGGCGGCCTGGCTGAGT
>JAVKSW010000400.1:0-3421 GCA_039583505.1 Bryobacteraceae bacterium
GCCGTGGAGTTTTGAAGGCAGCATTTACTTCGGCTGCCGCGAGCCTCATTTACCGCTCGAGATGGGGTACTCGAAAACTCTGCTCGAGCAGAGCGGGCACGAGGCGCTCATTGTCGATGGCCAGCTCGACGAGCTGACGCAGGCCGAGACGGTCGACCGGGTTCGTGAGTTTGCTCCGGACTACATTGTCATCACGACGGCACCGAGCTACCTTTTTTGGCGCTGTGCTCCGCCGGAGCTGCGCGTGCCGCAAGAGCTCGCAGCGGCGATGCGCGATATACCCGCAAAGCTAATCGTTGTCGGTCCGCATGGCTCGACCACGCCGCGCGCCACTCTGAAAAAGCTGGGAGCGGATGCGGTCATTCTGGGGGAATGCGAGGACGTGCTACCGCAGATTGCCGCTGGCTTCGCCGGCGTTTCTTCCATCGCATTTCGCGAAGGTGAAAAGATCGTTGTTCGCGGCCCCAATCGCGCAGCGGACATGAAGAGTTTGCCGGCGCTGAGCTGGCCGGATGAAACAATCGCCAGACACAAGCATCACCATCATCGTTTCGATGCACAGCCGGCAGGTCCGGGCGCCGAGATGGAGGCTTCGCGCGGTTGCCCCTATCACTGCACATTTTGCGCGAAAGATAATTTTCGGAATAACTACCGCAAACGCCCGCTCGCGGTCACTCTTGAAGAGATCGACCGGTTTGTGAAGCAGGGCGTCGAGTATATCTACTTCATTGACGAGATCTTTCTTCCCGACGCGCCGTTGCTTGCCGGACTAGCCGAGCGCAAGATCAAAATCGGCGTGCAGACGCGTATCGATCTGTGGAATGAGGATGCTATTCGCGCGCTGGCTCGTGCGGGATGCGTGTCGATCGAAGCCGGTGTGGAGAGCATCACCGAAGCTGGCCGTGCGTATCTGGACAAAAAATGTAAGATGTCCACCGGCGAGTTGACTCAGCGGCTTATATTCGCGAAAGAACTGGTTCCGTTCGTACAAGCCAACTTACTCGCCATTACCGAAGATGACGCGGAAGAGATTGAGACGTGGCGCCACAAGTTAGAGATGCACGGCGTCTGGTCCAATAAGCCCGTGCCGCTGTTCCCGTATCCCGGGTCGCCGGAATACACGAGAATGTGGGGCGCTCCGGACGACCTCGCCTGGGAAAGAGCCCATCAGTTCTATTTGCAGGGTTTCGATTCTTTCAGCGACATCCAGGAACAGCGGCCGCAGCCACTTGTCGAACTGGAAGTAGCCTCGCATGGCAGGTAAGGCTCCGGAAACCGGACGACAGTCGTTGAAAATCCTGATGACGGCGGATGCAGCCGGCGGAGTGTGGCAATACTCGGTCGACCTGGTGGAAGGCCTTCTTCAGCATGGCGGTCAGGTTCTTATCGCAACCATGGGTCCGCGTCCTTCCGCCGAGCAGAAGGGGCAACTCCGCGCCACGACGCGCGTGACTCTGGCTGAAAGTGATTACGCGCTCGAATGGACGACGAATCCTTGGAACGATGTGGAAGCGGCCGGGAAATGGCTTCTGGAGCTTGCCGGATCGTTCGGCGCGGATCTCGTTCATCTGAACGGGTACTCACACGCGATTCTTCCCTGGTGCAAGCCGGTTGTGATTACCGCGCACTCGTGCGTTTATTCCTGGTGGAAGGCGGTGCATAAGTGCGCTCCCGGAGCAGAATGGGCCGAGTATAAGCGTCGCGTAACGGAGGGTCTCGCGGCTTGCGATCGAGTGATTGCGCCGTCTGCCTACATGGCGCAGGCGATCGAAGAAGAATACGGCGTTGCTCGAGAAAAGATTCAGGTCATTCATAACTTCAGCCGGACGGCGCGCCGGGAAGGAGCAACGAAAGAGGACTTTCTTCTGGCCGCCGGGCGGATGTGGGACCCTGCGAAAAACTTGTCCTTGCTGGAAGCGATTGCGCCGGAGCTTGACTGGGAAATCCGCATAGCCGGTAGCGATCGCGGACCCGATGGCTGGGCTGAGAAGACACGAGCTATTCGCGGTCTGGGCGTCTTGCCGCATGCGCAGTTGCTCCAGGAGATGGAACGCGCGAGCATTTTCGTGCATCCGGCGCTGTACGAGCCGTTTGGCTTGGCTGTATTAGAGGCGGCGCAGCGCAGGTGCTGTCTAGTGTTGTCAGATATCCCGAGCCTGCGGGAGCTGTGGGAAGGCGCGGCGGTCTTCGTGAATCCTCGTCAGCCAGAGGATTGGATTCGCGAGTTGAACAGAGTCCTTGGCGATTCGGCGGAGCGGCAAACCATGGCGCGCCGCGCCTTTTCGCGCGCTGGTAAGTATCGCAACGGCACCGCTCTTCACGCGTATTGGAAGGTTTATACATCGCTGCTTGGCTCAACACCGCGGGGCAGCAAGGAAGCAGCGGCATGACGATGCGCGTAGCCTTGTTTTACCATTCGCTCGTCTCAGACTGGAATCACGGCAACGCACATTTTCTTCGCGGTGTCGCCTCTGAGCTGCAGGCGAGAGGACACGGAATCCGCGTCTTCGAGCCGCAGGACAATTGGAGCCGCGATAACTTGCTGCGCGAGCGTGGAGACGATGCTGTGCGCGCATTCGAGCGAGCGTTTCCGCGCCTAAGGAGCAGTCAATATTCCATCAACGATCTCCAGCTAGACGAGTGGCTGGATGATATAGATCTCGTCATTGTTCATGAATGGAACGATCCGAAACTGATTGCAGCGATCGGCGCTTACCGGCGCTCGCATTCGCGCGTAAGAATCTTGTTCCACGATACGCATCACCGTGCGCTGACTGCCCGTGAGGACCTGTCGCGATTCGATCTGGGCGACTACGATGGCGTGCTGGCGTATGGAGCTTCTCTCAAAGACACCTATCAGCGCCACGGCTGGGGCAAGCAGGTTCACGTGTGGCACGAGGCTGCCGATGTCCGCACATTTTATCCGCGCGAGCGAACGCCGAATCCCGGTGACCTGATTTGGATTGGGAACTGGGGCGACGAAGAACGGACGGAGGAGCTGCGTGAGTATTTCATAGAGCCGGTGCGGCGGGCTGGTTGGAAGGCGCAAGTTCATGGCGTACGCTATCCGCCATTCGCCCTGCGAGAGCTGGAGGACGCAGGAATTCGCTATGGCGGTTGGTTGCCGAACTTCGAGGTGCCCGAAGTCTTTGCGCAGTTCCGAGCCACTGTTCACGTTCCGCGCCGCCCGTACACCCGCGAGTTGCCTGGCATACCCACCATTCGTCCATTTGAGGCGCTGGCTTGCGGCATTCCGCTCGTTTCGGCTCCCTGGCAAGATAGCGAAGGGCTGTTTCGCGTCGGACAGGATTTCCTAATAGCTGAAAATGGGACGGAAATGCGAAGGCATCTTCACGATGTTCTCAGCGATAAGTCGCTCGCCCGAAGCCTGTCGCGAAGCGGTCTTGAAACGGTTCGCAAT
>JAVKSW010000401.1:0-3406 GCA_039583505.1 Bryobacteraceae bacterium
GCCATAAACCGAAGCCCAAAAGCAGAGAGCTGCGCCCTCTGCAGCTGCAGCTGAGGACGGGACATGAAGCATCCTTCCAATTACCACCACAGCAGTGCCGATCAGAGCCGTGACTGCGTAAAGCTCGGTGCGCAACACGGTCGGGATTTCTCTCACGAGCACGTTGCGCACCATGCCGCAGCCAATTCCGGTCAGCATGCCGAGCAGCGTCGCCGCAACGGGGCCCGCGTCAAAGGCTAGCGCCTTCCCCGCGCCCGCAACCGCAAAAAGCGCCAGTCCGGCGGCGTCGAACACCAGCACGGGGCTGCTCAGCCGGTTGATGATTCGATACCAATAGAACGTGATCAACCCGGCAAGAGTCGAGGCAGCCACATATCGCCAGTCGCTGATGGCTGCAGGCGGATGCGCACCAATCATCACGTCGCGGGCGATCCCACCCGAGTTACCCGCCGCGAACGACAGAACCAGAACGCCGAACAGATCGAGCCTGTGCTTAACGCCAGCCGTCGCGCCGCTGAGCGCGAACACGAACGTGCCGCCAAGATCGAAGGCAACCAGCAGCGTGTTTATCAGGATGTGCCCGTTGACAATCAGGTTTGGCCTTATTTTGCCAGCCACGCTTGGGCGGCAACCACCAGCGTCTCAACCCCGGTCTCCAAAGTTGGATGGATCACCGGTGCGAATCGCGGGTTGTGATTGGTCGGGATCTCACCGATCCGTCTCTCCTTTTTGGCTTTCGCGGACAAATCGGAATCGATTCCGCCCACGAACCAGAACACGGACGGCGCGCCCCATTCGGATCCGAACACTCCGAAGTCCTCGCGGTCGTCGGCTTGTTTCCTGCACGCGGTCAGTGGGAAAGTGTTGACGGAACGCGTTCTCTACTCTCTTCGTCGCCTCCGGATCATTCTCGACAAGAGAATAACGGTCCAGAGCCGTGATCTCTGGTTTCTTCGGGGCGCCTGAGGCGGCGGCTTCAGCATTGACGATCCGCTCGATCGCAGCGAGCCGACGTTGGGCTTAGGGAATCGACGAAAGAGCCCGTCATCGATCATTGCCTGTGCTCCCGCCGCTGTCTCTTCTGCTGGTTGAAAGACGGGCATCAGCCTCCCTTTCCATGCATCACGACACTTCGCAAACAGCGTGGCCGCGCCTATCAGCCAAGTCACATGCATGTCGTGACCACAAGCGTGCATCACGGGCACGGTCTTCGCAGTGCTGTCAGTGGCCGTTATCTTGCTCGCGTAGGGCAGACCTGTGGCTTCCTGGACCGGAAGCGCGTCCATGTCGGCGCGCAGCACGACTTCGGGTCCGTTGCCGTTGCGCAGCAGACCGACGACGGTCTTTCCTATCCCGGTGGTGACTTCATAACCAGCAGCAGGAAGACGGTCCGCCGCCATGCCAGCCGTCCGTGTTTCTTGCATCGACAGTCCGGGATGAGCGTGGATACCTTTGTAAACAGATTCCAAATCAGCAAGCAAGTCGCCGACATTGCAAGTACGCTTGCGGAACCTTTCGATATTGCTTATTCATGTGCCAGTCGTTTCGTGTACTGGATTTTACGACTTGAATCCATCTGCATACGAGAGTGGCGTTCCTCAATTAGGGACACCAACGTTCTCTTTGTTTCGGAGCATTTCTCTTTCCACTCCCGCTCTGGAACCGCTGACGTTGCTGGGGGCCCATCACTTCGGCGCCCGCGAGCTACCTAGTCAGCCTTTTCCGCTGTTGCGGGATTGACGAACATGGTATCTCCAGGAAAGCCTGTGATTCAGAATTGCCGTTCCGTTGTGCCTCACCTGATGCGGCGAATTGACTTCGGCCCGTGCCGAGCTTTGCAATCCAAGCTTGCTCCAGCCGTCCGCGCGGCAGCCGATAGAAGCTGAGCGTTTCCTCGGATGTTCCCTTCCACCCAGGCGCAGAGCTTGGCGTATCGTTTGCCTGACTTCAGCAACCACGCTGAAAGATCCTGTCGCGTTTCTTGCGCGTCGCGACGGTCATAAATCCAGTGCAGCTCCTGCAAGCAATCATCATCAGCTTTGCGCGGCAGATAATCGAGGTGGCGCTGCGGGGGCGAATGGGCTCAGTTGAGCGCCGACCTGCAATTCATGTCAGGGGCGATTATACATTCGGCGGGCGATAGAGAACGCGAGTTTTGTCGTTGCGCCGGGCGCACACGTGGATGTCACGTCCTGACATCGAAGACCAAGTTTGTCGCAGGCCGGAATATAGCTGCCCTCAAAGGCCTGGCGTTTGTTGGTGTTTATGATCTTTGCGATGACTACTGATTCGGTCGACATCATCATTCCGCAAATCGTGAAAACTTTCCATCTCAATCTGACGGCGGCGGGAGCGTTTCAATATGCCACGATGGGAGGGATTGCGGTGGCGGGCTTTCTGCTCGGTCATCTGACTGACCGGCTGGGACGTAAGCGCACTATCGTTGCGGGACTGACGCTTTTCGCCGCTACGTCGTATCTCTTTATCACGGGCAGCTCGTTTGTGTTTTTTTGCGTCCTCATCGCGCTGTCCGGCGTGCCAATCGGAATCTTGAAGACCGGCGCACTGGCGCTTCTCGGCGATATCGTCACGCCTACAACGAACACACGTCCATCATGAAACACAGTGGAAGGCTTCTTTGGGATCGGATCTATCATTGGCCCGGCGATTCTGGCTGATCTATTGAGCCGCGGGCTTTCATGCCAGTGGCTCTACGTGCTTGTGGGACGAAGTGCGTGGTGCTGATCGCAACACCGGCATCGGTGAATTATCCGGCGACCAAATCCGATGTGCCGAGCCTTCCCGAAAGCGAGAGCATGAAGGCCGTGACGAGCAATCGGTATGTGGTCGCTTTCTCATTGGGCGCATTCCTGTATGTGGCGGTCGAATCCGCGGTGTACGTTTGGGTGCCGACGCTCGTTGCCGGTTATCGCGGGACGGTCGCGTGGCTGGCAGTGTATAGCATCTCGATGTTCTTTCAGCTCCGCGCGACGAGACGTTTGGTGGGCGCGTGGATGTTGAATAGCGCTTCGTGGACGGCCGTTCTAGCTGTGTTCGCCGGATTGATATTTGCCTGATTTGCGGCCAGCGCGGTAGCAGGCGTGGCGTGCGCGATCTATTTGCTCCCGCTGTCGGGATTATTTATGTCCGTGATTTATCCGATGCCGAATTCGAAAGGCATCAGTTGCCTGCCGAAATCGGAACACGGCGCCGACGCCGGTGTGATTCTGTTCTTCAGCAGTTGTGGCGCCGCTTGCCATGGGTGCCATCAGCGATGCGATGGGCGCACCCAAATATGGATTCGTGCTCGACACTGGTGTGTCCGGGTTGCTGCTGGTTGGACTGATGCTCGACTGGCTATTCAATCCAACGGCTCGTATTTTCGAGCAAGTGGATGAAACCGAAT
>JAVKSW010000402.1:0-3396 GCA_039583505.1 Bryobacteraceae bacterium
GCTGAGGACGGCGATCCAGTAATCACGATCGGCTTGTTGCGTGGTGATTTTCCGCGCCGCTTGCTCGTGGGCCGCCAGCCGGGCGGCGGTGGCCACTGCGGAGATGCTGACGAAGGTTCGGCGAGAGGAACGTTGCATTGTAGTCGAACGTAGCTTAGCGCCCCTTGCGCCAGCGAGTTCGTTCAGTTCGCCCGATGAATCTGCGCACCTTCTTATCGGAGATAGATCGAGCAATTTTAGCGTAGCGGCGGTCTTCGGTATTTGCATTTAACAAGCCATTCTTGTCGATAACGTAGATAGCGCTGGAAAGGCACAGTGGAATTCAGAAGGCGTGGATCTGCGATCCCGAAGACGGCACGTTGGCGTCGCCGCGGGCCCGCGCTTGTGCTCGCGCTCGCAACGGCGATGGTGGCAATCGGAAGCTTCCTCGTGCTTCGTTTGCATCGTCAGGTCCGGGTCGAGCGCACGCTGCGAATCGGATTCCAGAACTCGGCACCGTATCACTTCCCGGACGCAAGCGGTAATCCCACCGGTGCAGCCGTTGAGATCATTCGCGAAGCGGCGCGCCGGAAGGGTATCCGACTACAGTGGGTGTTTTCACCGGAGGGGCCCGAGTCGGCGCTGGAGTCCGGAGCCGTCGATCTGTGGCCGATTCTGGGAGATTTGCCCGAGCGACGGCGCCTCCTCTATATCAGCGCTCCGTGGACAAAAATGACTTACGCGCTGGTCGCCCGGCAGTCCCTGCACCTGCAACGAGCGGAGGATCTTGGAAGCCGGTCGCTGGCTGTCGCGAACATCAATCTCGACTGTCGCCTTGCACGGCAACATTTCAGCAAGGCCACCATCGTGAGGGTGCCGAGCGTGGACCGGGTCACTGAAACCGTATGTGCAGGAAGGGCACAAGCAGGCCTGATATCGAAAAGCGCCTTCGGGAACGCCGGGAGTTCTAAGTGTGCGAAAGGATCGTTGCGAGCCATCAGCGTCCCGGACAGCACGTTCTGGTTTGGGATCGGCGCAACGAAAAAAAGAAGGGATGCGCAGGTCGTCGCCGACATACTGCGTGAAGAGATCGGCAAGATGGCGAGTGACGGAGCCTTCATCGCCATCGACTTCCGTTGGGGTACGAATCTGGGCACAGACACCGCCACAATCTTCCAGTATCGGAACACCCGCGCCAACGCCTTCGAGCTTTTAACGGCTTGTGCTGTTCTCATCCCGGCACTCCTTGCGATGTTGTGGTTGATGCATCGGTTACGGCTCGCGGGACGCCGGGCCGAGGCTGCAAGCGTGGCAAAAAGCGAGTTTCTGGCCAATATGAGCCATGAAATCCGCACACCGATGAACGGCATCATGGGTATGACGGCATTGGTGCTCGACACGGAACTGGACCCGGAGCAGCGCGAGTGTCTCCAGCATGTGAAGACGTCCGCTGATTCGTTGTTAACGGTCATCAATGACATCCTGGACTTCTCCAAGATCTGCGCCGGAAAACTGCAGATGGACTCCATTAGCTTCAACCTGCGTGGCAGCATCGAGGAGACGATGAAGGTGCTGGCGCAACAGGCGCATCAGAAGGATCTCGAATTAACCTGTGAAGTCGCGAGTGACGTGCCGGACTCCGTGGTTGGCGATCCGACACGGCTCCGCCAAATCGTAGTCAACCTGGTGAGCAACGCTATCAAATTCACCGCACGCGGTGAAGTGGGCTTGGAAGTAGCGCTAGAGAATCGGGAGCATGACAAACTTCTGCTCCATTTCCGAGTGCGAGACACCGGCGTCGGCATTCCGGCGGAGAAGCAACATCTCATCTTTGAGGCGTTCACGCAGGCGGACGGTTCCACGACGCGACAGTACGGCGGAACAGGGCTGGGCCTGTCGATCTCGGCGCAACTCGTGGCCATGATGCAAGGCAAAATTTGGGTCGAAAGCGAGCCGGGCCACGGAAGCTGTTTCCATTTCATAGTATCTTTGGGCGTCACGGATGTACCTGTTCCTCAACCGCCGGTTGATGACGTTTCCTTCGTAGGCGTACCGGTGTTGATCGTCGACTACAGCGCAACAAACCGTCGCATTCTCGCTGAAACTCTGAGGAAGTGGGGGATGCAACCGGAGGCGGCTGCAAGTGCTGGTGAAGCGCTCGACATCTTGGCTGGCGCGCAGGAGCGCGGGCGACGGTTCTCGCTGATCCTGATCGACGTACGTATGCCCCAAACGGACGGGTTTACCTTGGTGGAGCACGTTAAAAAGCATCCGGAGTTTGCGGCCTCAACCATCTTGATGCTCACTTCCGGAGGACAACGCGGGGACGCAGCCCGGTGCCGAGCACTGGGCGTGTCAGCTTATTTGACGAAACCGGTCCGTACGGCAGAGCTGTACGCCGCGATTGCGATGCTGATTCCCAAGCCTTCCACAAGCGACCCCGAGAATGACAAGGAGATCCCGTTGGTGACCCGGCATTCGCTGCGCGAAGGGCGGGCAGGAACGTCGGCACCGGCACGTATTCTTTTGGCCGAAGATAGCGTCGTGAATCAACGCTAAGGCGCTGGCGCGACCGTTAGCCGGTGGCCCGGAGCTCGGCGATATCCCTCGCCGAGGATATTAGCGCTGGTCCGATTACGTTGCTTCGAGATGCTGCGATCGATATGGCGCTAAGGTCAACCCTATGAGCGCGAGTCCAGCCAATCCGAGAGTCGAGGGCTCCGGGACTGGGACGGGAGCCGGGGTGAAGGCGTAATCCGCAGTGACGTTGCCGCTGGCGCCGGTGAACGCGAGGGCGCCACTTGTGGTCGGGCCGGAGAATGCATCAATTGTTGCTCTCGGAAGCGAGAACTGGTACGGGAGTGTACCGGTGCCGGTGAAGAAGCTCACTACGTTTGGCCCTAAGGATTCGGTCAAGTTGCCGAGCGACAGGGCGATGGGCCCGAAGGTGTAGGGCGATTGACTTGCGGGGATGGTGCTTGTGAAAGTGCCTTCTACCTGGAGAGGCGTGCCGTTGAAAGAGAGGGTATCGTGTGCGGTGACGGAAACCCCGCCGGGCCCCGAATCGAAGACTTCGAGCACGAATTGCATGCTGCCGGTGACGGTGATGGTGGCGGAATTCAACGTGCCGTGCGCGGGATCGAATTGCGGAAGGTAGACGGTTTGCTGCGCGGGGCTGCCGATGAGGGAGAAAGGTACGGTGTCGATCAGATCGTCGCATCGGGCTGGTGCGCCGGCAATGCACAAGATGATGATCGCCAGTGATCCCAGCGCTGCGGGGCGAACAAGGGTGGAGGTCATAGGGAATGCGGTCTGCCTTCGCCCTGATAAGCGAAATTTTCAGACCGATTCCCTCACGGCCGCCGAAAATTTTACGTCATTCTTAAGGTTCCGGTGCGGGACTGCCGTGTGTACGGC
>JAVKSW010000403.1:0-3389 GCA_039583505.1 Bryobacteraceae bacterium
GGCATAGAACGCCCCGCCGGGAACGCGGCAGCGAAAACCTGGCACGTCGTTTAAGGCGGCGCAGAACGCATCGCGACGCCGGCGGAATTCCCGGATCATATTATCGATCTCCGTCTGCGGGCCGTTCAAGGCGGCGATACCCGCGCGTTGGGTAAAGCTGGCGGTGCAGGAGTTGGAATTCACCATCAGCTTGTTCACTGCCTCGACGAGCCATTCGGGCATGACGCCATAGCCCATGCGCCAGCCAGTCATGGCATAGGTTTTCGAGAATCCGTCGAGGATGATGGTCTTCTCCAGCATGCCCGGGACGCTGGCGATGGAGAATGGGGGCTCGGCAGTGTAAAAGATGCGCGAATAGATTTCATCGGAAAGAACGATGAGATCGCGATCGCGAACCAGGCGCGCGATCTCGCGGATGTCAGCCTCGGGGATCACGCCTCCGGTCGGATTTTGCGGCGAATTGAGGATCAACATTCTGGTGCGATCGGTGAGGCCGTCGCGCAGACGATCGAGATCGAAAGTGAAGCCGCGGTCTTCGATTAAAGGAATCGGCACAGGCGTTGCGCCGAGAAAGCGGATCATGGAGCGATAAATCGGAAAGCCGGGATCGGGATAGACGACCTCATCGCCAGGCTCGAGCAGCGCGAGCATGGGAAAAAACAGGATCGGCTTGCCGCCAGGAACGACGGAGACATGCTGAGCCCCGACCTGAATAGCGCGAGTGCGCGACACATATTGGGCGATGGTTTCGCGGAGCTCCGGGAGACCTTGTGTGGGACCGTAGTGGGTCCAGCCTTCGTCGAGAGCCGTCTTGGCCGCGTCGATTATGTGCCGAGGGGTGGCGAAGTCGGGTTCGCCGATCTCGAGGTGAATGACGCTGCGCCCCTGCGCTTCGAGAGCGCGGGCCCTGACCAACACGTCGAACGCGGATTCGACTTCGATGCGCTGCATTCGTTCAGCGAGGTTCATAGGTTATTCGTAGAAAGCGAAAAGGGAACCTTGCGGTTCCCTTTCGTCGCGTCGATCGTGATCGACCCTAGAGTTGTGACCAGGTAGTCCCCTTCACAGCGGGGCAGTAACGAGTATAGCTTAGGCCGGTGGGCGTACACGACCTGCCGTAAAAGGAGACACATGGCCGAAAAGCCAGCCGGAAAGCTACGATAAAAGCGAGAACCGGCGATGCAACTAAACGTTCCCCCCGACCTTGAAACTCTCATCAAGAAGCGCCTTGCCAGCGGCGGTTACACAAACGCCGAAGATGTCTTGCGGCGCGCCCTTGAAGCTCAGGATGCCGAGGAAAGCTGGAGTGATGAGGAACGACGGGCGTTCTCGGCTCATATCGAGGAAGGCTATTTACAGGCCGAACGGGGCGAACTGATCGACGGCGCACAGGCTCGCCGGGATATTCAGTCGATGAAAGACGGTTGGCGTTTGTCCAAGCGATGAGCGCTTATGCTCTTACGCCTATTGCCAAAGCAGATATTTTTGAGATCTGGTGTTACGTTGCCGAGGACAGCGAAGATGCGGCCGACCGCCTAGAAGGAGCGATCTACGACGCTTGTGCATTCATTGCTGAAGCGCCCATGCGCGGCCATCTCCGCCCCGACTTTACAAGCCGCTCGCTTCGTTTCTGGACCCTGACCCGCTATCCCAACTACGCCCTCGTATACCGGCCGGACATATCGCCCGTTCAGATCGTTGCCGTCTTACACGGGAAAAGGAATATGCGGCGCATTCTGAAGCAGCGCCAGTGACTGCGGGCGGCCAAATAACAATGATCGACCAACCCAGTCACTTTGGTATTCCCAGGCAGACTGATAAGCCCAAAGTATGTTTCAATAAGAGAATCGCCGATAGTTGCGCAAGAGTGGGTTCGCGGTGCGAGGCAATTCTGCCACCGTAGCTCAAGCGGGTTGCGAGCGAATTGTGTTCAGCATGTATTGCGATCCAATGAGAAGGTCCCGTCATGGCGTCTGAGCTTACGCTCTGCGATCCGCCATCTGCAAAAGAAGCGACAGCGGAGCAGCCGGTACAACTCGACGAGATGCGAATGCGCGCGCTGGTGCGGGATTTGCACCGCGTAAAGGCGTCTATTTTTTGGATCGACCTCCTCTTAACTGCAGCCGTGGGCTGGGCCTGCTTCGCTATCGCGTTGGTTGTGCGTCCGTTCTCCTGGTCGATGCTCGCCGCGGCGATCGTTGCCGTGTTGGCGCTCTATCGCGCGCTTTGCTTCATGCACGAGATAACGCACCAGAACCAGCGCACTCTTCCGAGGTTTGAGGGCGTTTGGAATTTGCTCGTGGGTTATCCGCTTCTGATGCCATCCGTTATGTACGTTGGAGTTCACAACGATCATCACAAAACCAGTACCTACGGCACGTGCGATGATCCGGAGTATCTTCCTTTCGCGAGATCCAGCCGGCTGACGACCTTTTTCGCCGTCGAGAGCGTCCTGATTCCGGCCATTCTGATGATCCGCTTTCTCATACTGGCTCCCATCGGATTTGTTTCGCGGCGCTTTGAGAATTGGCTTGTCGTTCACGCGTCCTCCCTCACCATGAATCTTCGGTATCGGCGCGCAGTAAGTGCCGGCCTGGTGAGCAAAGTGCGCCGGCAGAGTCTTGGCATTCTTCTTCTTTGGGCAATTGCCATTGGTTTTGCAGTAGAGGGCCTGTTCCCCTGGAGGATCTTTGCGGTATGGTTTGCGGTGTGCGCTGCCGCAAGTTTTGCGAACACGCTGCGAACTTTGGGCGCGCACGCCTATGAGAGTTCCGGAGAGCCTCTCGATCGTACAGGCCAACTACTGGATTCCATCGATACGCCCGGGATGTTCTGTACCGAGCTTTGGGCGCCCGTCGGCCTGCGGTATCACGCGCTGCATCATTACTTCCCCGGCATTCCCTACCACAACTTGCCAGAGGCTTATCGCCGCTTGGCGAACACCCTGCCGGTCTCGGCTACTTATATAAGGATGAGCAGCCCCAGTCTGCGGCATTCGCTACGTAGCTTGTATCGCAAGGGGCGGCGGGCGTTGTCGTAACGAGACGCCAGCCGCGTGTTGGCGTTCCTTGAAGAGTGCACTTCGGCATAATTAGCCCCCCGGTTTCGGGTCACATTCATCCCTTCGGAGCTCTCGGGCGGGAACTGATCAGGCGTGGGCACCAGGTCACGTTACTCCATATGTCCGACCTGGGCGAACGCGTGCGTTCCGAAGGGCTGAGCTTTCTGGTGATTGGACAGAGCGATCATCCGCAGGGGTCGCTTCCCGAATCGCTGGCGCAACTGGGAAAGCTGGACGGTCTGGCGGCTTTGCGTTTCACGATCAAGGCAATCTGCCGGACGAGCGAAATGATCTGCCGCGACGCTCCCGCCGCGATTCGGGAGGCAGG
>JAVKSW010000404.1:0-3373 GCA_039583505.1 Bryobacteraceae bacterium
GCGTCCTGCTCCTCGTGCTGAAAACTGCCTTCGTAACCAGCGCAGGTTCGTGGGCCGGGCGAGGAGTAAATGCCGAGCTTCAGCCCCTTGCTGTGGATGTAATCGGCTAAGGCCTTCATGTCCGGAAATTTCGAATTCGTCCGGATGTTTCCCTGTTCGTCGCGAGTGCCTTCCCACGTGTCGTCGATGTTGACGTAGACGTAACCGGCGTCTTTCATTCCGTTGGCGGCCATAGCGTCCGCCACTTCGCGGACGAGTTTATCGGAAACCTGACTTTGAAACTTGTTCCAGCTATTCCAGCCCATGGGAGGTTTCGCAGCCAAGTGGTTATAGGGCACATCCTGGGCCGCCGGTAACGAAATCTTTGCGGCCGCGGGTGGCAGCGGTTTCGGAGGCGCGCTCGAAACGCGCTTCAGCCTATCCGTGAACGACCGTCCATTCCCGCCGGTGCGGTGCAACAGCAGTTCATCGTCCGTCACATCTGCCGTGTACTCGGTTTTGCGTTCCTTGCCGAAGTCGTCGCGGATGATTTCAAACGAAATGCTGTTGCCGGTTATCTTGCCATGCAGAACGGGCGAATTATCGCCGTCCGACGACATGTAGCCGGTCAGCAGATCGCCATCGGCCGTGAGGTAGAGGGAGGTCTCGCGAGTCCGGCCATCCAAAAGCTGAGTGGACCGGGTCCACTGGCCCGTAACGCCTGCCGCATAAAGCGTGGAAACGAGCATACCGCCGAGGGTTGCAAGCAGAAAGGATTTCATGTTTTTGGCTCTAGAGAATTTTACTGCTAGCGCATTTGCCGCTGCTGGTAAGCCCATCGCCAAACCCCCGTTGACGTAATCGCCCGATATATCGTAAGATCTATCTGTTCGACACAAAGCATCATGAAACGAGATCCCTTCCCGTGGGCCGCCTGGACGGAACACGCCGGCGATTTCCCATCCGCTTTCGCTCCGTTCGGACGTTCGCGTTTCTTTGAAGCCGGGGAGATCCGGCTGGCGATTCTCTCTCTTCTTGGGGAGGGACCGCGGCATGGCTATGACCTGATGAAAAACATGGCGGCCCGGTGGGGCAGCGCGCGCCGTGTCAGCGCAGGGAGCGTCTACCCCACCCTGCAACTACTCGAGGACGAGGGCCTGATCGTGTCCGAGCGCACCGGCGGGCGCCGCGTCTATGCCATCACAGACCAGGGCCGGGCGGAGCTGAAAGAAAATGCCGCGACCGTGAAAGACATGTGGGATCGGGCCGCCGGGTACGAGGACTGGGCGCGCTGGATTAGTCCCGAGATGGTGTTCATGTGGACACCCTTAGGGGCGGTGATGAAAAGCACCATGCGTGCCGTGAAGCAAAGTCGTGGAGACCAGGACCGCTTGCAAAAGGTTCACCGTATCCTAGACCGCGCGCGCAAAGAATTAGACGAGCTGGATCAGTGAGGTGAACCTGTGGCCGCTGGGGCAGCTCCTCCTCCATTAACATTCCGCGAAGTTCTGAAGATTGGCGCGCTCCGCCGCTTGTGGATGGCGCAAATAGTCAGCGTGTTCGGAGATTTTCTGGCCATTTACGCTATCTTCAGCGTGGTCTCATTCCGGATGCATGCTTCCGCAACGGATGTGACGCTCGTCATGGTCTTCTATCTTTTGCCGCTTGCGGTGGTGAGCCCCATTGCCGGAGTGTTCGTCGATTCGTGGAACCTGAAGCGCACCATGATCACCAGCGATCTGTTGCGCGCCGTTTTGTTTCTGGTGCTGTTGGCAGCCCACACTCTGTGGCAGATCTACGCGATCCTTCTGGTAGCCAGCACGGTTTCCAGCTTCTTCATGCCGGCGCAATCGATTGCCGTGCGCACGCTGGTACCCCGGCAGGGGCTGATGAGCGCAAATGCGCTGATCCAGCAGGCATTTCAGGTCATGCAGATTATCAGTCCCGCCGTTGCCGGATTGCTGGTATCGGTATT
Source organism: Bryobacteraceae bacterium (assembly GCA_039583505.1). Lineage (GTDB taxonomy): Bacteria > Acidobacteriota > Terriglobia > Bryobacterales > Bryobacteraceae > Bog-105. Next base: position 1,955 of record JAVKSW010000404.1, read on the forward strand.
CGGTCCGGGCTCCTGCTTCGGGCTGGACACCGCTTCCTTTCTGTTTTCCGCGGCGATGATTTCCACCCTGGTGCTCGGGCACGAACCGGCGCCGGCCGTCAAGACCATCGGCGCGGTATGGACCGAGATGAAGGCAGGTGTGAATTTCATCTTTACCCATGCGGCGATTTCATTCGTGGTGATTGCGATGACTGCTGGTATGTTCGCCATTCGATGCTTCAGCGCGCTGATTGCGGTGTATGTGCGCGACGTGCTGCATGGAGGGAGTTCATTGTTCGGCATTCTGGGTTCGCTGGTGGGGTTCGGAATGATCATCGGCACCCAACTGGTCCGCTTGGGAAGCAAGCGCTTGTCGAGCGCGCGAATCGTCACCGCCGGGTTGGTCGGCACGGGCGTGAGCATTGGGTTGCTCGCCGCCTTCGGGTCTATTCCCACCGCCGTCGCCACCATCCTGGGAGTCGGATTCTTTGTGGCATTTATCTTCGTACCCGCGCAGGTGTTGCTGCAGGAACATACACCGCCGACGATGCTCGGACGAGTGAGCGGAAGCATGATGGCGGTCATGTTCTCCTCCCAGGTCATCGCGCTTCTATCGGCGGGTGAACTGGCCACCGCCATGGGAATTCGGAACGTGTACTTCGGCAGCGCGCTGCTGCTGTTTCTGATTGCCGGGTGGGGCTATTACCGCCTCTCCCAGGAAGGCGCCGCGCCGGACGCGGTTGCCGTCCCCTAAACTACGCCAACGCCCCCGCGGTGATATCGTGGGAGCGAGGCGGCCCCCATGAAGCAACGGACGGGTTTGTGCTTGCCGGGTTTGTGGTTACTGAGTGGCGCGCTCGCCTTTCTGGGCACCGCGTATGCATTGGATCGCACGCTGCCCCACCCCTTCCGCCAATACCCTGGCATCGAATACCGGTTGGGATCGGTTCCACTGCCGCCGGATTATCAGGAAAAGACGGAGTGGGCGTTTGCGCGCCTGATGTTTCCGCCGGGCTGGAACAACGGGTACGCCAATCGTGACAACCCCGACTGGACCCAGGGAGATTCGCTTTGGTCGCAGGATTTCCCACGCGCCGACCGTCATTTCTCGCTCGCCGTACGGCGCCTGACGCGCATTCATGTGCGCTCCGTGGAACAGATCGTGAACCTGGACGACGGCGACGACGTGTACAACTGGCCATGGCTCTACGCCGTCCAAGTCGGCGAGTGGGGCATCACCGATGCGCAGGCCAAAAAGCTTCGAGATTATCTGCTGCGCGGCGGCTTTTTCATGGCTGACGATTTTCACGGCACCTTGGAATGGCAGGTGTTTGAAGAAAGCATGAAACGGGTATTTCCAGATCGCGCTATTGTCGACATACCCGACAGCGATCCGATTTTCCATACCGTCTACGACCTGGACGAGCGGTATCAGATCGT
>JAVKSW010000405.1:0-3368 GCA_039583505.1 Bryobacteraceae bacterium
ATGGCAAGATCCTGATGGTCAAAGAATGCCCGAAGCATGGGCCGTTTGAAGATCTGATGTCCATCGACCCGGCATTCTCGAAGCATTTGGAAGACGTGTTTCCCGGCCGCGATATTCGGGCGCACAATGATGACACGCTTCACAACCACGGCAGCAGCACGATCACGCACGGACGCGGCTCGGTTCTGACGATCGATTTGACGAACCGTTGCAACATGATGTGCGACCCGTGTTTTATGGACGCGAACCAAGTGGGGTTCGTGCACGAGTTGGGCTGGGAAGACATCCAGACACTCCTCGACAACGCGATTTCGATCAAGCCGCGGCGCCAGATGTCGGTGCAATTTTCGGGCGGCGAGCCGACGTTGTCGCCATACTTCCTCGATGCGGTTCGCTACGCGCGCAAGGTGGGTTACAACAGCGTGCAGGCGGCGACCAACGGTATTGAGTTCGCCAAGCGGCCGGAGTTTGCCAAAGCCGCGGCCGAAGCCGGACTGCGCTATGCCTATCTGCAGTTCGACGGGATCGGCAACGCGGCGAATTCGCACCGCGCGGTGGGGAATTTGTTCGACGTGAAGCTGCGCGCGATCGAGAATCTGTGGACCGCCGGCGTCGATATCGTGCCGGTCATCACCATTCTGAACGGCATCAACAACGAACAAGTAGGCCACGTGGTCAAGTTCGCGCTGGACAATCCGAAGAAGATCCCGTTTCTTTCGTTCCAGCCCGTCTCGTTTACTGGGCGCGATGAAGCAATTACCGACGAACGTAGGCAGGCGCAGCGCTACACGCTGTCGCACCTGGCGCACGACGTCAAGAGCCAGACCGGAATCGGCGAGCCGGTGCGCGATTGGTTTCCGATCAGCTTCATGAGCACGTTTTCGGATTTTGCCGACCTGGTACACGGCCCGACAGCCGATTGGGGGCAATTGAGCTGCGGGTGCCACCCGAACTGCGGGATCGGGATGGCCATCATGTGCGATAAGGACACGAAGGAATACGTTCCGGTGACCGCGTTCCTGCACGCCGATCAGCTAGCGAAGGACATCGCGCGGATCAACGACGCAGCGCGGGGCCGTTTCCTCTCGGTGGCGGGAGTGACGCTGGCACTGCTGCGCAACTACAATCCGTTCAAATCGCCGAAGCATTTCCGGCTGACGGACCTGATCGCGAAATTCGACAAGTGCTTCGGCATGACCAAGAAGGCGGCAACCGGGGCATACGGCAAGGTGACCGGCGATCGGACGATCGCCGACATCCAGAAGCGGCGTGCGGATCGCTGGAATTTTCTGTTCATCGCGGGCATGTGGTTCCAGGATTTGTTCAATTACGATTTCCGCCGGACCGAGCAGTGCATCATCCCGTACGCGACGCAGGAGGGCGAGATTTCATTCTGCGCATACAACACCGGCGTGGGCTGGCGCAACATCATCGAAAAGATGCATATGACGGCGACGCTCACCAAGTGGTACGAGGAAAAAGGACGGCATGAGATCTTTGCCGGGAACAAGAGCGTGCCTCTGGCGAGCAAGGACCACAACCTGGTGTTGGTAGAGGAGCATGTGAAAGCCGACCGGCAGCACGATCTGGAGGTGAAGGGCATCGCCAAAAACGCACGCGAGGAGAAGGCGCGGGCACGGGACGAAGCGCTGAAGAAGAAGATAGAAGACGAGAAGATGATGCGCCTCTATCGCGAGCATGTGCTGGGCGAAAAGAAGCCGGAGGGCGGCTTTGTTCCACTGGACGGGCTGCTGGGTGCGAACACTAAATCCGCGAATGTGGAGAAGCGCGAAGAGGTCGGCGCGATGGGCGATTAGATTTCGCAGTCGTGGGCCGCACGCGAGCGGATGCGGCAATAAACGAAAAGCCCGCCTGTCCGGTAAAGGATCGGCGGGTTTTTTGTGCGAAGGCGATGCTATTCGATCTCGCGGGGGCGCTTCTTGCGATTGCGCTTGCGCGCAAGCGCTTCCTTGGTGCGGCGCTTCTCACCGGGCTTCAGGTAAAACGAATGCCGCTTGATCTCTTTCACAATGTCTTCCTGCTGCACTTTACGTTTAAAACGGCGAAGAGCACTTTCGAGTGTCTCGCTGTCTTGCAGATGAACTTCCGCCAACTAAACTTTCACCACCTTCCAATGGGAGACCGCTTGCACGAGGCAAGGGCTAACAGGTTTATTGTAACGAACGGCTGTGGCCTCACGCCCAGGTAAAGCCGCCTTTCGCCAGCGGCAGTTGGCGGATACGTTTGCCGGTCGCGGCGAAAATCGCGTTGCAGACTGCGGGTATGACGGGCGGGAGAGCGGGTTCCCCGAGGCCGGTTGGCGCGTTGTTGCTGTTGACGAAATGGACCTCGACCTGCGGGGCCTGCCGTAGACGAAGCAAGGTGTGCTGGTTATAGTTGGTCTGAACGACGCGCCCGGCTTCGAGGGTGATTTCCTGTTGCATCAGCTCGCTGAGGCCGTCCATGACTGCGCCTTCCGCCTGAGCCTTGGCGCCGCTGGGATTGATGATCTGGCTGCCGACATCGCCGCAGATCCAGAGCTTGTTCACCTTAAGCTGAGTACCGGAGATGACGCTGACCTCCGCTATGTGCGCGAAGTAGCCCTGGAAACTGTAATGAAACGCGACGCCCATCGCCGTTCCTTTGGGCAGTTGGCGTTTACCCCAACCTGATTTCTCGGCGACGGCTTGAAGAACGGCACGCATTCGGGCCACATCGTAGGCTTGCGCGGTGCGATCCGCGGGCGCATGGGGAGCCTCGTGCTCGACTTTGGGCTTGGCGGCCTCTTTCACGAGCTGATGTCCTGGTCGGTCCAGCAATGCCAGCCGGAACTCGATCGGGTCCTTGGCTGCCGCGTGAGCCAGCTCGTCGATGAAGGATTGCATGACAAACGACAGAACGTTCGCGCCGGGGGCGCGGAGCGCACCAGTTTTCAACTGCAGCGGCATTACCGAGGAATATAGGGCGTAATTGGGAACGAATCCCGCGGGGAACTCGCCGGGAGTGATACCCGCCGCCGAAGAGAATTTGTCGCCGTCTCCGTAACTGACGAAGTGATTGCGCCAGGCGACCAGCTGGCCCGAGCCGTCGACAGCGCCTTTGAGGAAGTGGAATCCGCCGGGACGATAATAGTCGTGCGTCATATCGTCTTCGCGCGACCACAAGAGCTTGATGGGAACGCCGATGGCCTTGGCGATGTAGGCCACCTCCACCATGTAGTCATTGGTCAGGCCTCGACCGAAGGAGCCGCCGGCGCGCAGCAGATTAACGGAAATGTCGCTCTCCGGAATGCCCAAGATCTTCGCAGTGAGAGCGCGCCCGCGGGCGGGCTGCTGTGTAGTGCTCCAGATCTGCAGCTTGCCGTCTTT
>JAVKSW010000406.1:0-3363 GCA_039583505.1 Bryobacteraceae bacterium
GCTGAATTCGGAATTGCTCAACGGGACGGAGCGCGGCAAAGAAATTCTTTCCCGAACGCCGATGCGCCGGTTTGGCGAGGCCAGGGAGTTAGTTGGACCGGCGGTGCTGCTCGCCTCCGATGCGGCGAGCTTCATGACCGGCCACTGCATTGTGGTCGATGGCGGATACCTCGCTAGCGGCGTGAACTCGTAGCCCGCTATTCGTGGTGCAAGGCCACCATAGGCTCAACTTTAGTTGCGCGGCGCGCCGGGATGAAGGTTGCAAGCAATCCCACGGCTACAAGTATGCCGGCCGCGGCGAAGAAGCTTGGAGGATCGATGGCGCTAACTCCGTGCAGCAAAGTTCCCATCGTTCTGGTCAGAATCAAGGCGCAGGTCAATCCGACCGCGAGACCGTCGAGCGTGAGTAACAGGCCCCTACCGATGGCTGCGAAGAGCAGGTCATACGCTGTCGCACCGAGGGCCATGCGAACGCCTATCTCGCGTGTACGCTGCTCAACTCCATAGGAAATCACACCGTAGATGCCGAGCGCCGCTAACAGTAGAGAGAGCACCGCAAAGACGCCGAGCAGCGACGTCGCAAAACGCGCCGAGACCTGGCCAGAGGCTCGCGCTTCGCTCATGGTTTGAATTTGGAAGACAGGCTGATCAGGCGCGAGCGATGCGACAGCACGACGAACCGAGGAAATCAAAGTTCGGGGATTGGCGTTGCAGGAGACCACCAGCGACATCTCAGGGTTCGGCAAGTCTTTCGGATTCGGGGATTGCGCGAAGGGTACGTAAGCCTGCCCGATACGCGCTTTGACCTTCGCGGCGACGCTACGATCGATATTGCCGACGATCCCGACGATTCTCCGCAAAGGCGCGTTCAATCGCAGACGAACCAACTGGCCGATGGGGTCGCGATTCGGCCAGTATCGCCGTGCAGTTCCCTGGTCCAGGACGACGGTGAGCGGATCGTTGGGACCATCCGCTTCGGAAAACGTTCTACCGGCAATCAGTGGGATGTGCATGGCATCAAAGAAGCCAGGACTAACTGAGCCGATGACGACGATAGCGGCGTCGCTCTTCCTAGGTTCCGGGCGATCCGTGAAATGCAACGTTCCTCCCATAACATCGTCGCTTGTCGGCAAGACGTCAATCGCGGCGGCGCGACGCACGCCTGGCAATTCATTGAGACGCCGCAACAGTTCTTTATATAAGGAGATCTGCTTTTGGGGCGATTGGTATTGCTTGCCGGAAAGCGAAACTCTCATGGTCAGCACGCGTTGGGAGTCATAGCCCGGATTGGCTGAGCGCAATTGAATGAAGCTTCGGAGCATCAGAGTTGCCCCGGCGACCAGCACTAACGTCAATGCGACTTCGGCGATCACCAGAAAATCTCCAAACCTTAGCTCCCGGCCCGAGGCTTGCGAGCGTTCGCGCAGCGGAGCGTTGACATTCGTCTTCCACGCCTGCCACGCGGGTATTGCTCCGAAGAGCAGGCCTGTACACACGGCGAGCGCCAGCGTGAACAGTAGAACTGCGGGATTCAGCCGAATCAGATCCGCATTCGGCAGAGCTTCCGGCTTGAACTTCATGAGAAGGCGAATTCCGGCGAAGGCGGGAACAATCCCGGCCAGACCACCGAGTACCGACAGCAGCACGCTTTCGGTAAGCAACTGGCGCGTGAGCCTGACCCTGCCGGCGCCCAATGCCGCGCGAATGGCGATCTCTTTCCGTCGCGCAGTACCACGCACCAGCAACAAGTTGGCAATATTGGCGCAGGCGATCAGCAGCACGAAACCGACTGCCCCGAACAGGACCAAGACTAACGTGTGCACGTCCTCTACATATGAGTCTTCTATGCCTTGCAAGCGAATCCTGTCGCCACCGTCTTCGTTGGGATACTCCTTGGCCAGCCGCGCGCCGAGCGCATTCATTCTGCTTTGAGCGGCGGCAAGGGTCAGATTCGCCGGAAGGCGACCCACGGTGCCGACAAACCGGAGTCCGCGCTCGTTCGAGAGGGGCGGCTCAAATGGGAGAGGGACATATAGTTCTTCGTCGGCTATTTTGGCGATCTTCTTCGGCACGACGCCCACAATGGTGTAAGGAGTGCTATTGATGATTGCGCTCCTGCCGACAGCCGCAGGATCTGCGCCGAACCTCGAAAACCAAAGATCGTAGGAAAGGACCACGACATGATCGTGGCCGGTCTGCATATCTTGCGCGCGGAATAATCGGCCTCGATAAGGCCGTTCCTCCAGCATTCGGAACCACTGGCTTGTAACCGACAAGCCTTGTATTCGCTCCGGGGTGTTGCCTATGAGCAGATTGAACCCGTCGCTACTGAAACCGGCGAGAGTTTCAAAGATTCCGCTACTTTGCCAGTCGAGGAAATCGGGCACGGACGCGGGGAAGCCCGTAGATCCCTGCGCGACCCTGTCGGTCCAGACCATGGCCACGCGTTCCGGCTCGGGTATCGGAATGGGAGTCAGAAGAGAGGCATTGACAACACTGAAGATGGCCGTGTTTGCTCCGATACCCAGGGCCAATGTCAGGATTGCGACAGCGGTGAAAGCTGGTTTTTTGTATAAAACGCGGGCACCGTAGCGGACGTCCTGCCACCATGTTTCAAGTTTTGGCGCGCGAGCTGGGGCAGCACTTTCGCTATTTATCTCCGTCGCGGGTTCTCCCGCGCTTACTGTTGCCCTCACGTCGGTTCCGTTGGATCGCACCGTTTGCGCGAGATACCAGTATACTTCCCAGGACCGGACCGTCAGCGGTTTGGTTCGTTAGCGGGCTATCGCTTGCGTGGATAGAAGCGGATGAAGTACGCGAGGCCGATGATCAACAGAACGGCGCCCCACCAGATACTGGCATGCAGGTTCGACAGCACGGGAAGATTCGCGGGAGGCGAGGCAAGCTCGTAAATTCCGGTTGCGGTGATTATCAAGCCATAGGCGGTTAGCAGAACGCCGATGAAAAACCAGATCGAGATAAAACCAGGTCCGTGCATTTCTTCCTCTCCGGGATACAGACTTTAGCGTCGCGAACATTGTATGGCGCGTAAAACCATATTACGCGGGCACGAGACCGACGGCAGCGAGGCGGCTCACGCGCGGGCCGGGGAGGATGATGCCGCTGAGATTCAGCGGATCGGCATTCGAAACCGAAGCGGTCGCGTGTTTCTCCGGATCGCGCCGGATAGCACGGAGCAGATCAAGCGCTTCGGGACGTGCAAACTGCTCGCCCGTGAAACCGGAAACGAATCGGCCTCCCCGAATCTCGCCACGCGCTTCCATGGTGCGAAGGACGGGCAACAACTCCCGCCACGGCGGCGCGAGTGTTTCGCGAACCAATAAGTCGCGCAACAGGACGCCC
>JAVKSW010000407.1:0-3360 GCA_039583505.1 Bryobacteraceae bacterium
CAGACCGCTCCGGAAGCAGATATATCCCAAATCGCCCTTTACGTCGATAACCACCGCGTTGACCGGCGTCGTAGCGGCCAAGTGTAAAACACTATCACGAAGACTCGGCGTCCCTGCGCCCCAGAACGAAAGATAGACCGCATGCGGAACAACCGGGGCCACTTTCAGATCCACGGCGCTCCCGCTCTTCTGATTCGCTTCCACTTGCGAACGCGAATAGCCATAGGCGCGCGCGGCGACGGCCGTTCCTTCAGCATCGAGGTGGTATTTGCCATTGGCGTCCGTTCGGGTCTGTTTCGCGCCAACGGTGACCATGGCGTTTGCGATTAGTTTCCCTGTCGCCGAATCCACAACGGAACCGAAAAACGTGGCCGCACCTGCCCAGCAGGCGCCCGAACACAACAGCACAATGGTGCGAAAGGAAAGGTTCAGCATGGATGGCAATCCGCTCTTGTCTACTCATCGGGAGTTGCCGCCCACGCAGTAGGGCGCTACCAGCACTTTGGTGCTTCGCCTATCCTGAAATCGTCCTTATGAAAGAACCCACTCTGATTCAGGGGCCTACTCGCGTCGAGGCTGCCGGCAATAAGCCGAAGTTGATTGATGAGTACGTCGGCAGCGTCAACTCCGGCACGGCCGATGTGAGCATCGCGCATATGCGTAGTCCTGCCGGATGGGAGGAACCCGGCCAAGCGCCCGAATTCGACGAATTCACAGTTGTGATGAAAGGCATGATTCGCGTCGAGTACCGGGGCGGCTCCATGGATGTGCGAGCCGGACAAGCGGTGATCGCGCATAAAGGCCTCTGGGTCCGCTACAGCACTCCCGAACCGGAGGGCGCGGAATACTTCGCGATCTGTCTTCCCGCGTTCTCAATCGACGCCGTTCATCGGGATTCCTAGGGGCTGAGCGAGTGTTATAGTGTGTGTGGCGGCACCCGCCGCGCACTATCCCACCTGAACGGGCGCGTAGCTCAATTGGCAGAGCAAGTGACTCTTAATCACTAGGTTGTAGGTTCGATTCCTACCGCGCTCACCATTGCCTCATTTATAATCAGCAAACTGTGAATTTTGGGGCGCAGGTATTTGTTGCCGGTCGATATTTGGGAAGACACATCCATGGCCGACCTCCACTCGTTCGCTAAGAACCTCTTCATCGTCGACGGTCCATCCGTCCGCGACATGGGTTTCGTGTTTACGACCCGCATGGCCGTCGTGAAGCTCTCCGACGGTTCATTATGGGTGAGTTCTCCTGTGTCCGTGCCGTTCGATACGCTCAAACGCATCACTGAACTGGCCCGGTCAGATACCTTCTTGCCGGGACCCCGAGGCATGTCTGGAGACTGGCAGCGTGGCACGCCTTATTTCCCGAAGCCCAGTTGTGGGCGCCCCGTCCCACCCCGTTTACCTTGAGAAAAGGGCACCTGCCCTTCACGGGCATTCTGGGGGACGAGCCCCCTCGAGCCTGGAAGGATGACTTCGATCAGCTTGCCTTCCAAGGCAACCCCCTCATCGAAGAGGTTCTTTTCTTTCATAAACAATCTCGCGCGGTCATCCTGGATGATTTCATCCAGAGTCATCCGATGAGCGAGGATAACCGCTTTCGCAATGCTCTGCTCAAGCTGGAGGGCGTTGCATCTCCGCGCGGCGGTGTTCCCCTCGATATCAGGCTCTCCTTCACGAACCGCAACCTCGCGCGGCAATCTCTCCAAAAATTGCTTTCGTGGGATTTCGACAAGCTGGTCATTGCTCATGGCGCCTGCGTCGGCAAAGATGCAAAGCCATTTGTGGAGCGGGCGTTCCAATGGCTCGCTCGACCGGCCATCGCTCATCACAGCATTGGATAATGCTTGTCCCGAGCAGGCGAACGATTTTGAAGTGAACTGCTGGAATCTCCGCATGATCAAATCTGAAAAAGGAGAAACGATGAAGCCCTTACTTTTACTCACCGTCTTTGCGGCATGCGCTTTTTCGCAGGACCAGCCCCCCGCCTGCCCCAGCAATCCCGGCGTCTATTATCTCGACGCGAACGCGTGGAAGCCGCTGGCGCTTCTATCGCCAAGCAGCGCGAGCGATGACAACATGCCGCACGGAATGTTCACCTACAGCAGGAAGAACGTTGTCAGGTATCCCGATCCCGCCGCTCGCACCCCGCTCGCCGCGCGTCCCAGGTTTTGTACCTCGGCAACTGTCGCGGACGGAAAGAACACCTTCCTCGTAAAGCTTTCCGAGAAAAAGGATCATCGCGAAGTGCAGGTCGGGAAAGGCACGGCAGCGACGGCGGTAAAAGTGAAATACCGGCAGGAAGACCTGCAGCCGATCGACTTGGTCGCGCTCTCCGACAGCGCCATCGAGATCACGCCGAAACAGGATCTCACGCCGGGGCAGTACCTGCTTGTACCGGCTCAAAAACAAACCGCGAACGCCGACCCAAGCTCGGGCTACGATTTCGGAGTCAAGTAGACGGCGCGCGCCGCAGCGTGATCATCGCCACTTCCGACGGGCAGTTGAAGCGGATCGGCAGCATCGAGGAACCAGTGCCCGCGGTCGTGTATCCCTGCATCCCTTCGTGCGACCAGAATCCCGATGAGTATTCCTTGGGACACGCTGCATTGTGGCGAATCGAGCCGATCCATGGGAAACGGAACTGTCCCGCGTGCGTGTGCCCGCACAAATAGAGCTGCACGCCCAGATCCGCGGCCTCGGCGTAAAGGTCAGGCGTGTGCACCAGAAGAATCTTGAAATCGATGCGCGGAACCGAGGAGAGCGTGCCCGGCAGGTCATCGCATCGATAATCGAACGGGTCATCAATGCCGCCCAGCCACAAGGACCCGTTCGATTGACGGATCTCGACCGCCTCATTAATCAACATGCGCACGCCCATCTCTTCCAGCGCAAAGGCGGTCTCCGATGCATCGTGATTGCCAAGAATCCCAAACACGCCGTGCTTCGCCGAGATGCTGGATACGATGGCGCCCATGCGACGATGAACTTCTTCACACGGTCCGTCATCTTCGAAACGATAGTCGCCGGTCATGACGCAAACGTCAGGCCGCAATCCGCCGAGCACGTCTACCAGCGCTTCTGTGAGGCCGTCCACGCCGTCAATGTGCAGATCGGAAACGTGCAGCACCTCGAAGCCGTCGAGAGCAGGCGGCAGGTCCGCAAAATGCAGCGTCAATCGGCGGACCACGGGACTGATGGCATTTCGCAGGCCGCGCGAATACAAGCCCGTCATTCTCAGACCGAGCTTGATCCACGGCTTAACCAGGACATCCTCGTGCCGCAAGACGAACGCCTTCTTACGGAATCTCCGCCCGGTCTTGGCAAAGTGCTCTTCGACCGCCATCCTGGGCCGCAG
>JAVKSW010000408.1:0-3353 GCA_039583505.1 Bryobacteraceae bacterium
GGAGTCATTGGTTCACGCCGTTTGGATACTCTAGTCTACATGCGCGCGCTTTGCGTTGCGATCCTGGTGCCTGGCCTGCTGACTGTTCCTCTGGCAGCCGACACGCACGAGGTAATCAAGACCACCGTTGCCGGGCGCGAGATGGTCTCCGCGTGGTATGTCCAGGGCAAGAACACACGCACGGAAGATTTGAGTCCGCAACGCCCAGGCCCATCGGTAACCATCCAAAATTCAGAGCGCAATATGATGTACGCACTCGATCCGCAATCGCGTGAGTATGTCGAATATCGCCCTCCGAGCGCCGATCTCATTCTCTCGTTCGCGGACTGGATCGCCCGTCCGCCCCGTACTCAGGAATCCGGCAAGGTCGTGAACATTTATTACGAGACAATCGACACCGGTGAGCGCAGGGAGTTTTTTGGCCGCACGGCTAAGCATCTTCTCTTCCGCGAGCGCCGCGTCGCGGATCCCGGCGCCTGCACTCCTAGCTATGAGCTGGAGAAAGACGGCTGGTACTTGTCGCGCGCTGAATTGGGGCCGACGAAGAGGGCTTACTTTATTGCATCAATCGGTTCTCCTGCTATGTGCCACGACACGATTGTGGTGCACGGCGATCCGTCCCCGCCTGGAGTCGCGGTGCTGGAGACGAACGGCTCAATAACTCGTGAAATTCTCGAGTTATCCAACGATCCTTTGGACCGCAGCCTCTTTGAGGTGCCCGCTGATTTCAGAAAAGTGGATAGCTTTCCGGGGTATCCGACGATGACCTGGTCCGACCGTCTGCAAATGGATTGGGCGCAATTACAGCGTGCATTCGAATCCTGGTTTCAGTAACGGATTGCCCGCGCGATAGTGTGACACAAGACGTGTCACAATGTTCTTGATGCCTTCCGTCAACATCCGTCAACTCCGCGATACTCGCCGACTCAAAGCGTGGCTACAAGCCGGCAAGACGGTGGAACTTCGCGAGAGAGACCGCATCCTCGGCCGCATCGTTCCTGAAACTTCGCCGGCCGAGCCGCGCACTTGGCCCGATTTTGCGGACCGCAAGAAAACAACCTTCGGGAAACGAATATTGCCGGGCGCCGATGTAGCCATCAAAGAACGCGGCCGCTATTGACCATCTACGCGGATACCAGCTTTTTCGTTTCGCTCTATCTACCGGATCGGCATTCGGCCGAGGCTCAGCACCGTATCACCCAGCGGCCTCGTCTCTGGCTTACGCCTTTGCATCGGGCGGAGTGGGCGCATGCCGTTTCCCAGCATGTCTTTCAACGGAAGATGTCGGCGAAAGAGGCACAGCAGGTGTACAGGCACTTCGAGCATGACCGAAAAGCTGGCGTATGGCTCGAAGTCGGCCTACCCGAAACGGCCTTTGAAACCTGCGCTGAACTGGCCCGCCGCCACGGGGCTCGCCTTGGCGTCAGATCCCTGGACAGCCTTCATGTCGCCTCCGCCGTCGAGCTGAAAGCGGACCGCTTTTGGACCTTTGACGCACGCCAGGCACGATTGGCCGAAGCGGAAGGATTGAAAACCTCATAGCCGAGGCGGGTTCCGTGTATCTGCCGTCTCTACCAACCAGTTGACAGAATAGCCCTTGATCCTGCATCATCAGGACAGGGAAGGTAATAGGCGAATGCCAAAAGCTCAATGGCTGCTCTTCATCGTGGCTGCTCTGAGTTGGTACAGCACTGGTGTGATCTGGATCGTGCACATATCCTGCTATCCGCTGTGGACCCGAGTCGGGCAACACGAGTTCTATGACTACCACCTGGCTTGGTGGCACAGCATCTGGGGAGTTATTTTTGTTCCGGCCGGGTTGGTGTTTGTGGGCGCCGTCGCGATGATGTGGCTCCGGCCGCCAGGCGCCTCCGCGGCTCTGCTGTGGTCGGGTCTCTCGTTGCAGATAGCGTTCTATGCATTGACCGCCATCTGGTGGGGGCCGCTCATGGCGCGGCTGGCGACGCGCGAGAACGGATTGCTGCTTGATAATTACCGTCTGTTGATGACCACCCACTGGCTGCGCGTGGCGATCGTCAGCGCCTATGGAGTGCTGATCTCGCTCATGCTGATGAAGAGTATCGCAGTCGGGCAGCCGGTACCGCCGCTGGCGAAGCCGGACATAGGCCCACGTGCGGCAATTCAACAGTAACGGTATGGCGACGCGCGCGATGTTGCGGCAAAGCAAAGCGCAGAAGGCAAATGAGGCCGGCGTAAAACGGGCGTCCGGGAATGATCGAAGGCGTGAGTTGATCCGGATTGCCTTTGAGGAGATCGCCGGGAAGGGCTTCGAAGGCCTGCGCTTCCAGGAAGTAGCCGCGCGGGCGGGAATCACCAACGCTACGCTCTACTACTACTTCCCCTCCAAAGAACTGCTGATCCAAGCGCTCGTGGACTCACTGATGGACGATCTGAAAACGCCCTTGGAGCAGCGCAACGCTCCAGCGGAAAACGCTCTGGAAGAACTCCGCCGCCTCTTTGACCAGGTGCGCCTTCGCGTAACCAAAGACGCGCGATTTTTCATCGTTATTACCGAACTTGCGTTGCGCGCGCGTCGCGATCCGGCGATTGACAGCATCGGCAGGCAGCGCGATGATTTTTGGCAGCGCGACTTACGGAGCATACTGGCGCGCGGAATTGCAGAGGGACTATTCCGGAAGGATCTCGACGTTGACGCGACCGTTCTCGCCTTGATGGTGCAGGTCAAGGGTATCGGCCACCACGCCGCGATGCGCAAACGTAAGGCCGGCGAGATCGACCGTGCCGTGGATGAAATCGCCGCTCAGGTGGAACACTGGCTGACGCGCGGAATGCCTCGCCATCCCCGCCCACGCCGCCGAAGTTTGGACGCTTTATAACGACCTGGGATTTTGCGCGAGAAGCTGTTTGAACTCGGGGTCCTTCTTCAGTGAGCTGAACTCCGGTACATCGGGCAGCTTCTTTCTATCTTTCAACCCTTCCTCCAGCGCCTTGCGCAAATAAACCAGAGCACGCTCGTTAGACCCCTGCTTTGCACAAATTTTCGCTAAATACAGATGGAACAAAGCCATGTCGTTGATCGTGCGCTCTAGCATGCGAGTGCCGAAGGTATTGCGCCGGTCCAGAACGTCAGGATCGAGGTTCAGCGCTTCCTCGTAGTTCGAAAATGCTCTGTTATAGTCGTGCCGCGCAAAGTAAGCAGCGCCTAAATTGGCATACACGGACGCCATTGGGCCGGAGTACTTCAAGGACCGTTTGTAATAAGTGATCGCCTTCTTATAAAAGCGCTCCTCGTAATAGATGGTTCCCAGATTGTTAATGGCCTCGGCGTAGGAATGGTTCAGCTTGATGGCCTGCGCGTAATTCTTTCTCGC
>JAVKSW010000409.1:0-3341 GCA_039583505.1 Bryobacteraceae bacterium
GTCATTTTCGCCGAGCCTAGGCTCAGGCTACCTGTTTCACAGAATCGCGAATGAAGTGGACGATCTTCTCGAGCGAAGCGCCGGGTTGAAAAATTTCGGCCACCCCGAGCTTCTTGAGTTCCGCCGCGTCTTCGTCGGGGATGATTCCCCCTACGACGACGAGGACATCGGTCATCTGCTTTTCGCGCAACAGCTCCATCACGCGCGGCACAATGGCATTGTGCGCGCCCGACAGGATTGACAATCCAATCACTTGAACGTCTTCCTGCAGAGCTGCATTTACGATCATCTCCGGTGTCTGCCGGAGACCTGTGTAGATTACTTCCATCCCCGCGTCGCGAAGAGCTCGTGCGATGACCTTCGCGCCTCGGTCGTGTCCGTCGAGCCCTGGTTTGGCAACGAGGACACGGATTGGAATGCTCATACTTACACTGTCCAGATTATAAAACGTGTGTCTACACTCATTAGGGGACAGGTACATGAGCGATCAAACCTTCAATGAGCCTCGAGTGGCGCTGAACCGCATCTACACGCGTACCGGAGACGCGGGGCAGACGCACCTCGCGGGGGGACAACGAGTGCAAAAAGACGATCTGCGGATCGACTGCTATGGCACTGTTGACGAACTAAACGCGTTTATCGGCGCGGCGCGCACCACGGCGGAGGGGTTGTCCACCGGCGTCGAGCCGCTGCGAAGCTTGACGACGATTTTGAAGCGCGTGCAGCATGAACTTTTCAATCTGGGGTCGATTCTCGCCACATTGCCGGAAGACGTCCATCCGAAACAGCCACGTGTCACGGATGCCGAAGTCGCGCAACTGGAGCGCGAGATCGACACCGCGAACGAAGAACTCGCGTCTCTGCGTTCATTCGTGCTGCCCGGTGGAAGCCGGCTCGACGCAGAACTGCACATTTGCCGAACGGTTTGCCGCAGAGCCGAGCGGCTACTGGTTCGATTGGCTCGCGAGCAGGCGGTACCCGCTGAAGCGGTACGCTATCTGAATCGGCTCAGCGACGCCCTGTTCGTCTGGAGCCGCTGGGTGAACCAGGCGCTCGGCACTCCGGAGACGCTGTGGGAGCCGAACGCATCGTCCAGCGGCAGCGCTATTTCCTGAAGACCGCCACGTCGTAAATGAGCTCACAAGTCACGCGTACTGCGCGGCCCGCAGATCACTGGAACGCGCTCATCGCGAGCTTCCTCGGATGGACGCTCGATGCTTTCGATTTTTTCCTGGTCTCCTTTTGCCTGATTCCCATCCGCAACGAATTCAAGCAGGACGACACCGCGATAGCGCTTTCGATCGGCGTCACGCTGGCGTTCCGGCCGGTCGGCGCGTTTCTATTCGGCCTGCTCGCGGACCGGTATGGGAGGCGGCTGCCGCTGATGCTTGACCTGGTCTTCTATTCGGTCGTCGAGGTTGCCACGGGCTTTGCCCCTAACTTCACGACCTTCCTGGTGCTGCGAGCGCTTTTCGGAATTGGAATGGGAGGCGAATGGGGCGTGGGCGCCTCTCTCGCGATGGAAAAGGTTCCAGTGAAGTGGCGTGGTCTGCTGTCGGGCCTCTTGCAGCAAGGATATGCCTTGGGCTATTTGCTGGCCGCTGTGTGCCGGTTCTTCCTCCTCGACAAATGGGGCTGGCGACCGTTGTTCTTTTTGGGCGGGCTGCCGGCACTGTTGGCCTTGCTGGTTCGGTTCCGCGTGAAAGAGTCCGAGGTTTGGGAGCAGTCGAAGCAGGAAAGCTGGCGCCAGCTCGGCGGCACCATCGCCAAGCACTGGAAACTATTTCTGTACCTTACGCTGCTCATGACCGGCATGAATTTTTGCTCGCACGGCACGCAGGACATGTACCCTACGTTCCTGCAGCGTTATTGGCATTTCACCGGCAACAAGAGCGCTGTCATCTCAGCCATATCGATGATTGGCGCGCTTACCGGCGGAGTGGTGGTGGGCTTGCTTTCCGACCGGATTGGACGCCGGCGGGCCATTGTTGCCTCTCTGGGCGCCGCCATTCTGGTGACTGCGCTATGGGCCTATCCGCCGCAAATCGGTTTGCTGGTTGCTGGAGCGTTTCTTCTTCAATTCTTCGTGCAAGGCGCGTGGGGTGTTATACCGGCGCATTTGAGCGAGCTTGCGCCTAATGAGGTTCGCGCATTCCTGCCCGGCTTTTCGTATCAATGCGGGGTATTGCTGGCGGGGTGGGTAGGCGCGTTGGAAACCGTGTTCGCAAAGCACGCGAGCTACGCAACCGCAATGGCCTCGACCGCTGTGACCGTGTTTGCCGCCACCGCCATCATCGCGGTTTTGGGAAAGGAGAAGAAGGGTCTCGATTTCAGCGCAGGCTAAATGCAGGCTAAATATTGATGCCCAGTTGCCAAAGCAAAAAGCCGACCGCCTGGCGGAGATAGAGCCAGCGCAGCTCAGCTTTGCTGGGCGAGCCCGCCGGAGGTCGCGGCGAACCGTAAACCTTGATATGCTGCCATTCGAGCAGGCGCTTCACGCGATAAATGTGGTATCCATCGCTGACCACGAGACAGGAATGGAGATTCATCCTGCGCATAATCTCGGCCGCGGCATCCAGGCTTTCGGCGGTCGTTGAGCCCTCGGGTTCGACCAGGATCGCTTCCGAAGGTACGCCATGCTCGGTGAGGTAGGCGCGGCCCACTTCACCTTCGGTGTAGGTCGGATCGCCCCCCGCTCCGCCGGTCGTCAGGATGTACGGCGCGAGCCCTTTCAGATACAGGAGCAGCGCGTGATTCAGCCGCCGCTGCAGAACCGGCGATGGCTTCCCGCGGTACTCGGCGGCGCCCAGGACTATGATTACGTCGGCCCTATGCTCCTCATCTACGTTCGACTCGCGCTCGATCTGCTTGGCGACATAGAACAGGTAGCCTAAGAGAAGGATCGAAAGCAGGCCGATTGAACCTGCAATGGCACGCTTCATGGATCGGGCCGGGAGGTTGTGCGTGGTCTTATATTAATGCAGCTCACTAGCACCAAGAATCCCCTCCTGCAAACCGTCCGCCGAGCCGCTGCGTCGGGACGCCCTACCGATGAGGGGTTAATCGTTGCCGAAGGACCGCACCTGCTGGAGGAAGCGCTCCGCGGGAAATGGCAGATCGAGCAAGTCTTTGTGACTCCGGAAGCACGCGATCGCTACGACCATATCCTGGACAACACGTTATTGCAGAAGAGCGGCTGCGAAATTATTGAGGTATCGGCGCGAGCATTCGCATCGATGGCGTCGACCGAGACTAGTCAGGAATTGCTTGCGCTGCTGCGGCCTCGAGAGTGGGTGTGGGACGATCTCGCATGCCCTGCAGCTTTAATCGCTGTGCTTGAC
>JAVKSW010000410.1:0-3330 GCA_039583505.1 Bryobacteraceae bacterium
TTGGAACGCTTGATCCGCGGCGCGCAATGAGCGCGATCGGCACGATTGCGACGCTGCGCGGCACAGTCATCACTCCAACAAGCCCCGATCTGCATACCAAGTTGCCTTTTTGGGGAGCGCGTTTCGCCGGGTGTATTCCCCCGATGTCGGCGGCTCCGGTGTTCTCGATTCGTATCAAGTCGCTTTACGTGATGACGCTGGCTCAATACGTCGAGCAGGGCATCTTGAGTGCGGCGCATAGAGACGAGCTGGAGAATGCAATCCGCGAGCGGAAAAACATCCTTGTCGTGGGCGAGATGGGGAGCGGTAAAACGACATTCGCAAATGCACTGATGGACGGGATTGCCCGGATTCGGCCGAATGCTCGTTTGATTGTGATCGAAGATACGCCGGAGCTGCAAATCAAGGTTGCCAACCATCTGTCGCTGTTTTCCAGTCTCGACGTAACGATGGATGACTGCTTGCGCGCGTCGTTGCGTCACAACGGCGAATCCATCGTGGTCGGTGAGGTTCGGGGACGTGAGGCACTAACCATGATTGCCGGATGGGGCACTGGTCACAACGGCGGTATCGCTACAACGCACGCGAAGGACGCCCTCGAAGGTTTGAGCCGGATCGAGCATCTGGCCGGTGGTCGGGCAGAGGCGAGGCGCGTGGCTAGCGTAATTGATTTCGTTGTCGCCATCGGGAAAGTTGCCGGTGGAGGGCGAAAGGTTCGAGAGGTAGGGCGCGTTCGAGGTTTCGAGAACGAGCGCTATCAGCTCGACTTGCTGTAAGAGGGTGGCCCTACGGTTAGCGAGCGTAGGGCTTGGTTGAAACACAGCGGGCCGGTTCTTTCGGCCCGCGTAACAAGTGCTCCCGAGAGCACAGGAGAGAAACATGAGCCGGAAAAAGCTCTTCAGACAAGGCGCGTCGCTGGCGGCAATGCTGTTGCTGTCGGGGGTTGGCGCATTCGCACAGAACCAGGGCGGGAATCTTCCGTGGGAAGGCCCGCTCCAAACACTCGTAACTTCGCTCACTGGTCCGGTCGCTTACGCAATTTCGATTGTGGCGATTGTGGCCCTCGGTGCCGGGCTCGCGTTCGGCGGTGAGATGAGCGAGTCCATGCGTCGGATGCTGCAGGTTGGTATCGCGGTCTGCTTGGTTGTCTTCGCAGCGCAGGTGATGACGAGCTGGATCGGCTCGGGAGCTGAAACCGCTCCTGCGTCGGCACTGCCTGTTGGATTGATGCTCGCGGCATTTGCAGCGCTCGCGTCGCTGATGGCTTTTGTGGCTCAGCGTTCGGTGAGGACTGTAGCCGCTCTTCGTTCGCGCCGCGCAGAGGTTATCGAGTTTCCGGCTGCTGCCTGACTGTGGGTAGCTCGGAATGGCTGAATGGGCGGCGGGCGTTCTGCTTGCCGCCCTCCTTTGAGGAGTTCGGGTATGGAAGAGGACAAGCCGGTAATGACTTTGATGCACGCCTCAGTCAACCGCCCACAGTTGCTCATGGGCGGTGATCGGGAGCTTGTGCTTATGGCAGGTCTGCTCTGCGGCGTGATGGCGGTAAGTGTGATGACCATTATGTCGTTCTTGATTGCGGGCGTGTCGTTCGGCGTGATTGTGATGGTGCTGGCGAAGCTCGGGAAAGCTGATCCGCAGATGCGGAGGGTTTATTCGCGCCATGTCCAGTACAGGGACTTTTATCCCGCAAAGAGTGGCAAGAAAGCCATTGGGCGCGGCACAAAGATGAGTTGGAAGTGAAGGGAGGCGAGCGATGGGTGTGAGTTTACTTTTCGGAAGTGCGGCAGTCGTGGCGGTGATGGCGCTGATATTGATGCTGCCGCGCCGAGTCTCGCCGGTTTATGAACGGCGTAGAGAAGCGCAGGGGCTAGCTGATCTGCTGCTTTGGTATGCGCTTGTGGATGACGGTGTTTTGCTTCAGACGGATGGCTCCCTGCTGGCCGTGTGGCAGTATCGCGGTCCTGATCTGGCGAGCGCGACACACATTGAAATGGATGCGGTAGCGGCAAGATTGAATCAGATTTTGCGGCTCGGCTCCGGCTGGAATATTCAGGTCGATGCGATCCGCAACAAGGCGAATGAGTATGCTAGTCGGTCACGGTTTCCTGATGCAGTGACGGCGCTAATCGACGAAGAGCGCCGCACTCAATTTGAGAACGAAGGAAGCCACTTCGAGACCGAATACTTTTTGACCCTGACATATTTGCCGCCGTTTCAAGCGGAAGAACGGATGCAGGGATTTCTCTTTTCCGGCCGCGGAAAGAAGCGCGGCGCCGGCGAAGAAGCTCTTGTTTATTTCAAAAATAAAGTCGGGAGTTTTGAAGAAGTCTTTGCATCGCAGTTGCCGTTCGTGAAGCGGCTGAAGGCCGTAAGGGCCGCGGAGCCAGGCGGCTTTGAGCGGGTGGATGATGAGCTGCTCTCGTTTCTACGGCGAACACTCACCGGGATCAAGGCTCCAGTGATGCTTCCTGACATTCCGGCGTGTCTCAACGATCAGCTGGCCATGGAGGATTTCGTTGGTGGGTTGGAACCGAAACTTGGGGATCGTCACGTTCGGGTTATCTCCGTCGATGGCTTCCCGCGTCATAGTTGGCCTGGTGCCCTAGCTGTGCTCGACGCCATCTCTTGTGAGTATCGCTGGCATACGCGGGCGATTCTGATTGATCCCGCCGAAGCGCAAGCCATCATCGAGAAGACGCGTAAGAAGTGGCGGTTTCAGATGCGTGGCTTTAAGGATCAAGTCATGCGCAAACAGGATGGACCGACGAACCTGTTTGCTGCGGAAATGGCGGCTGACGCTGAGGCCGCAGCGGGCGCTGCGGCGAGCGGTGATGTGCATTTCTGCTACTACAGTTGCTCGATAGTTCTGCAGCATCGTGATTTGCAATTCTTGGAACGTGCCATTGGCGAGTTCCGCAAGGCGCTTCTGAATCGTGGTTTTGGCGTCCGGGTTGAGGGAGTCAACGCCGTTGAAGCGTTCCTCGGTACGCTGCCAGGTGATGGATATGCGAATGTACGCCGGCCTATGGCGCACACGCGTAACCTCACTGACTTGATGCCCATTGCAAGTGTGTGGGCGGGCGAGCGGGTAAATCCATCGCCGATGATGCCGAAAGATTCTCCCCCGCTTATTTTCGCCGCTACCAGCGGTGGCACGCCTTTCCGTCTGAACCTGCATTATCAGGATCTCGGACATACCTTGCTCGTTGGGCCGCCTGGAAGTGGGAAAAGTACCTGCATGGCTCT
The DNA here is from genome assembly GCA_039583505.1 of Bryobacteraceae bacterium. GTDB lineage: Bacteria > Acidobacteriota > Terriglobia > Bryobacterales > Bryobacteraceae > Bog-105. The sequence goes on from JAVKSW010000410.1 coordinate 3,247, forward strand.
AACCGTCGCACAGTGGTTCCGTTACCCCAACGCGCAAGTGTTCGCGTTTGATAAAGGCGCGTCTTTATACGCACTCTGCAAGGC
>JAVKSW010000411.1:0-3329 GCA_039583505.1 Bryobacteraceae bacterium
GCGGCGAACAGCAAAAACAACGCCGCGAGGAGAACCGAGCCGATTCCAGTGCGTGCAAATAGCTTCATTTTGACCTCCCTCAGATGCGCACAGTATATAGCGACTTCGCTTCTGAGTCACGCCGATTTCGGGCTGGCTCCGGTAGTGCTTTACTGCTGCTACCATAATGGGAAAGGTAACAGTCCGCTTTGACCCGTCATGAATTAAAGGACCAGCTTCAGCACGACCATTTCACCGATACAGTCTCCGAAATCGTCGGCTACGCTCAAACGCATCGCCAACAGGTTCTTGCCTGGGTCATAGGCGTTCTGGCGGTTCTGGTCATCGCCGCGGGCGTGTTTTGGTATTCGTCTTATCAGCGTTCTATCCGGCAGCAGGATCTGCAGACCGCTTTCGATGTCTTGGAGACGCCCGTTAGCCCCGCGAACCCAGCCGCGAAGAGCTTCGCCACCGAGCAGGCAAGGAGGCAAGCTTCGCTCAAAGCGCTCTCGAAGGTGGTCGCCAAAGATGGTGGCAGCCGGGAGGGCCTGATTGCCGAATATTACCTAGGCACTTTGAAAGCGCAAAACGGCGACACGAACGGCGCGGAAGCGGACCTGAAGGCGGTTGCCGGCTCCCGCAGCGAGTGCGCGCCGCTGGCCAAAATCGCGCTTGCCCAGCTCTATGCCAGCCAGAACAAGACGGCGGATGCCCAGAAGCTGCTACGCGGGATGGTCAATAAACCGACCGATCTGGTATCGAAGGCGCAGGCTCAGATCCTGCTGGCGCGGCTGGATGAGAGCACCAATCCAAAAGAAGCGAAGAAAATCCTTCAGTCGCTGAAATCGCCTAACGAAGACCCGGCCATCACGCGGGCTGCGGACGAGATTTCTGCACAGTTGACGAAGTAGCTCGTAGCCAAATGCTGGGGCGTCTTCGCCTGGGTCCACAACATCTCCTCGGCCGCAGGTTCCCCGAAGCGCCGCATTCGTACCGCAACGACTTCCAGCGTGACCGCGATCGCGTCATCCACTCGCGCGCATTCCGGCGCTTGGAGGGCAAAACCCAGGTGTTTGCTCCCGGTCTATGCGACCACTTTCGCAACCGGCTCACTCACACGCTTGAGGTATCGCAGATTGCCCGCACGGCGGCCTTCGCTCTCGATTTGAATGAAGAGTACACGGAGACCTTGGCGCTGGCGCACGACCTGGGTCATCCCCCGTTCGCGCATGTGGGCGAAAAGGAATTGGACCGGCAAATGCGCCAATTCGGAGCCTCGTTTGAACACAACGGGCACGCTCTGCGGATCGTCGATGTTCTCGAAGAAAAATACGCGCGCTTTGACGGACTTAATCTCACCTTCGAAGTTCGCGAAGGCATTGTCAAACATTCACGCGAGGTTGCTCGCGATGCGGAGCCGGAACTGCAGGAGTTCCTCCCCGGGCAGCGACCCGTCCTCGAAGCGCAATTGTTGGATTTAGCCGATGAAATCGCGTACAATTCGGCCGACATTGACGATGCGTTTCTGGCCGCGCTCATCTCCATGGACGATCTGCTCGACACGATTTCCGCCGCAGCCGAGTTCGCCGAACACGTAGACACGCAATTTCCGGGCGCTTCCGATCGCGTTCGTTTCTCCGAAATTCAACGCCAGCTCATCAATACCTCGGTTGGCGGATTGATAGAGGGAACCGCCCGCGCCGCGAGGGAGGCGGGAGTGGAAACGCTCCAGGACGTGCGTGCTCTCGATTACCGCATTGCTCAGCTCACGCCGGAGGCGGCGGATATCAACCGGCAGATCAGGGCTTTACTGACCAGGCGCGTCTATTCCTACGCGCAGCTCATTGAAGATCGAAGCGCCGCCATCGAAAAGATGCGCCAGCTTTTTGGGTTCTTAGTCGAACATCCGGACCGCGTATCGGCCGGTTACCGCGAGCGGCTCCACAGCGACCCGGCTCATCGCGTTGTTTGCGATTACATCGCCGGCATGACCGATGCCTACCTGATGCGTGTGCATCGGGAATTGCTCGAGTAAAATTAATCGCGGTTGACGGTGTGGGACAGCTCCGCGGATCGAACGGCGTACATCTTCTCGAGCTGCCGGCAGATCTCAGCCGCGCGGCGTTCCGGTTTCTCTTCCTCCTGCAGCTCCACTTGCACCTTGATGTACAGATCGACTCGCTTCATTTCGCTCTGATCCGATAATAGCCGTAGCGAATGAGTGCTCAACCCATCCTCTGCAAGATCTGCGGTAAAAGACGCGCGCGGCGCGCGTGCCCGGCCGTCCAGGGTGATATATGCACCCTTTGCTGCGGTACGGAGCGCGAAGTGTCGCTTTGGTGTCCGCTCGAATGCGAATGGTTACAGGAAGGGCATCGGCACGAAAAACCCGTCGTGGTCGACGATGGGCCACCGTCCAACCCCGACGTCGCGGTGACGGAGGAGTTTCTTCAGACACATGAAGAGCTGCTGTTTTTCTCGATGTACTCGCTGGTGCAGGCTGCCCTTCGGACTCAGGGCGCCATCGATGCGGACGCGATTGCCGCTTTAGAAGCGCTCATTCAGACGCACCGCACGCTCGAATCCGGGCTGGTGTATGAGACCAGGGCGGAGAATACCATCGCGGCTGGCGTGCAGCGCGCTTTTGCGGCATCGCTTGCCGAATATCAGAAACTCCGCGCGGAGCGGCCGGGCGGTTCGTCCTATCGCAACCCGGAGATCCTGGCTATCCTCGTCTTTCTACACAGAATGGGATTGCAGAACCAGAATGGGCGTCCGCGCGGGCGCATGTACCTCGATCTCTTGCGCCAGATGGTGCCGGAGCGCGGAGTCGAAGAGCGCGCTCCAAGCATCATCTTATAAGAGGGGTGTAGACAACTGAAAGCGAGATTAATCGAGTGGAAAGAGCTTGCGCCCGAGGTGCATCACTTCGAATTTCAGGTCTCCGGTGTCGAGAACTTTTCATTCACTCCCGGACAATTCATCTCGGTGGTAGATCGCGAGGACGGTAAAGACGTTACGCGCGCTTACTCGATCGCCTCTCCTCGCGGTGGAAACCGCTTTGCTCTGTGCTTGAACCGCGTCGAGGACGGCATCGTGTCTCCTTGGCTGTTTCGTCTGAAACCAGGCGACGAACTAGACATACAGGAACCGCTCGGGTATTTTACACTTCGTCACCCGGGCCACCGCGCCATTTTCATCGCGACTGGTACCGGAATCGCGCCCTTCCGTTCCATGCTGCTCGACCATCTGCCGAGAACCGCGCCACACATCACGCTTCTGTTCGGCGTTCGTTACGAACAAGGACTCCTCTATCGCGAAGAGCTGGAGCAGTTGGCCGAGCAGTACGA
>JAVKSW010000412.1:0-3328 GCA_039583505.1 Bryobacteraceae bacterium
GATTTGCCGCTCAGCGGGCGCCGCTACACCGATTTTGTTCTACTGACGCCGAACGCAACGCCGGACGGTCAGTTCGGACTCGTGAGTATTGCGGGGCAGCAGGGCGGCGGCGATTCGGGCTATGCGAATGGCAACGGATCGAATTCCTTTACAGTTGATGGAGCCAATGCGACAAGTTCGTTCTACGGCGATGCCCGCGGCCGTACGCGCGTGCCCTACATCTTCGGAGAACAATCCATCCAGGAGTTCCAGGTCGCCGACAGTCCCTACTCGGCGGCATATGGGGGCGCCGGCTCCGGCTTCGTGAATACCGTGACCAAGTCCGGAACAAACGCTTTTCATGGCGACACGTTTTATTACAACCGCAACTCGGCAACCGGCGCAAACGATTCGGTAGACAAAGCCAATGGCCGGCCCAAACCGCTAGATGTTCTACAGCAGTTCGGGGCGGACCTGGGCGGCCCGCTCGTGCGCCAGAAGTTATTTTCTTACTTCGATTACGAGCAGCAGCGAGAGAAGGATCCGATTTCAGTCATCAACGTGGGACAGCAGAGCCTGGATGTGACAAGTTTCGGATTGCCCGCGGGAACCGCGCTGCCTCCGCCGAACGCTGCCTTTCCGGCGCCCTCTTCGGTGAATGCGCCAGATCCCGCGAATCCCGCCTATTTACAGCAGGTATCTAATGCTCTCCACGCCATCGAGAGCAATATCGGGCAACGCCAGCGCCGGCGCGACGATCTTTCGTTTTTTCCCAAAGTCGATTGGCACGTGAGCGATTCAGACCAGATTTCGTTCGTTTACAACTACAACACTTTTAACTCTCCCGGCGGCGAGATCACTTATAATCCCGTCTCCTCGGACGGCACTGAAGCGCTCTCGAATAATGCCGTCCGCGACCACCATGCAACTGTTCACTGGACACATACCCTCAATTCCAACGTCGTGAACGATCTTCACGCCAGCTATCTGCGGGACGAGCAGATCGAATCTCCCAGCGGGCTGGTAGACCCGAACCTTCCGAGCATATCGATCTTCTCGCCGCAATATTTCAGCTTGGGAAATCCCGGATTCTCGCTCGGCGACACGCGTGAATATCAATGGGAGCTGAACGATCGCGTGAGCTGGGTTGTGGGGCGCAACACCATCGACTTCGGCGTGGATTTCAATTACGATCAGATCAAAGATTTCGCATACGGAAACTTCCGCGGCACGTTTACGTTTCCCAACCCTACCGATTTCGCGCTCGGGCACTACCTGTACTTTTCGCAGAGCGGCGGCACCCCCACCTTTAGCTTTGGCGCGCCGTATCTCGGCTTCTATGCCGACGACAAATTTCAAGCGACCAAACGGCTGACGCTCGATTTCGGATTGCGCGAGGATTTCCAGGTTTTCCCGCAACCGGCAGCCAATCCCGCGACTCCCTTGACCGGCCAGTTCCCGAACCGTTATCAGCGCCTCGCTCCGCGCTTCGGCTTCGCTTACCAGCCATCGAGCAAAACCGTAATCCGTGGCGGCTTTGGGATGTCCTATGAAATCCTCAACGGGATCAACTACGAAAACTCGGTCATCTCCAACGGCCTGCCGTCGCAACAATCCAGCGCGTTCGTGCCGTTCGATACAGCCCTGCCGCCCAACCTCCAGTCACCCGTATTTCCGAACCGGATCGGGGACCCGGGTCTTTTCACGCCTTCCTCTAACGTTTCTATCGTCTCGCCCGACTTCCACGTACCGTATGTGCTGCAGGGCAGTTTTCAAATCGAACAGGAAGTTCTGGCGAATACAACGTTGAGCGTTGGGACGATGTGGACGCACGCTGTTCACCTGATCGCTTCCAGCGCGTACGATCTGAATCTCCAGCGGCCCACGGGAACCACCCAATACGTCATTTGCCCGGCCGGAACTGCTTCCACTCCTTGCGCGGGACCGTCCGTGTTCGCCCCCAACCTCGACAGCGGTCTGCTCACGGAGGGCGCAGTCAACCCCAACGGGGGCCAGATCAATGCGCTGATCAGTCCCGGCCTGAACAATTACAATTCGCTCTTTGCGCAATTGAAGCGTCGGGCGAGCCATGGGCTCGAGCTATTGACGTCCTACACATGGTCCAAAAATATCGACAGCAACGGTGTCGATTTCAACAATCAGTTCGATTTCACGAATACGCATTCACCCTCGCTGCTCGACCAGCGGCATCGCTTGTCGGTCGCGGCGGTTTGGCAGCCGCAAACCGCGGGCATTTCCTCGGCTCTTGGCAAGGCGCTGCTTTCCAACTGGACGCTAAGCACCGTTATGGCTTTCAACTCCGGCCGGCCTTACTCGCCGCTGCTCAATAGCGCTTGTACCGGCACGGACCTGAATAGCTGCAACGGCGCGAACGACAACTTGAACGATTCGGCTTACAACGAAACCACAGGCAACACCGCTGCGGGTGTCAACGCTGCCGGCCCAAGCCCGAACTTCGGACTCAATTCCTTTTACGGTCCATGGATGGACGAGGTAGATCTGGGTCTCGAACGCAAGTTTCACATCACCGAGCGGCAGATCGTCTCCGTCAAGGCGCAGGTGTTCAATGTAGCCAATCACGCGAACTTCTTCGTGGAGAATGGCAGCGGTATCAACCAAACGCAATACAATCCCGTCGGCGCGACTTGCGGCGACGGCGCCACGCTGCGCCAGACCTGCTACCTCATTCCGAATGTAGGACCCGGAAACTTTCAAACACTCGAGTCAATCGGACAGCTAAATGGCCCTCGGGTCTTTCAGTTCTCGTTTAGCTACAGCTTTTAGAATCGCCAACGCGTTACTGCTTCCGTACGCGGCCTCGCAAGCGGTAGAGTCCGAAAGCGGCCAGCGCCAGGCCCAAAAGGCCCAGACTCGCCGGTTCAGGCGTCGAAACAAACGCCTCGCCGCTTGCTCCGCCCAGTGCGGTGATGAAAGGCGTGTAAAACCCGGTGCTCTGGTCGATAATGCCAAACGAATCTCCGTTCCCGCCCGAGTAAGCTCCGTCTACCACGAATGAGGCGCTTGACACTTTCCAAACCGTATTGTCGGCCGGATCGCTGACGAGCATAAAGCCTGTGGAGGTCGTCGGGAACACTGTATCGTCAACGGTCACCGGGTGACCATTCGAATCGACCAGGAAAAGATCGCCAACGGTTTGCTGGTTAATGCCGGGATTACTGACGAAGATCAGTTGACCGTCCTGCTGGGAATCGAGAACCAGGCCACCATTGGGCGTGATTGTCATGGAATCGGGATCGGTCTGATTCGTCGTAACGTGATTCCCCGTGGCGATATCGGTTGCAACCGCGTTATTTGCGAGTACTCCTGT
>JAVKSW010000413.1:0-3328 GCA_039583505.1 Bryobacteraceae bacterium
CAGGTCGCCCGCGAAGGCTTCGAGAAGCGCCGGCCGAGACTCGAAGCGCTGCGCGCGCAAGGCCGCTTAAAGCACGAAGTCGCGGAATACGTCGAGCGTCTCGAACTCGAGATCCGCATGATCCAGCAAATGAAATTCGCTGGCTATTTTCTGATCGTCTGGGATTTCATCCGTTTCGCTAAGCAGAAACATATTCCGGTGGGGCCGGGCCGCGGCTCGGCGGCCGGCAGCCTGGTCGGCTACGCCATGGAGATTACCGATATCGATCCTCTGGAATACGGCCTCCTGTTTGAGCGCTTCCTCAATCCGGAGCGCATCAGCATGCCCGATATCGACATCGATTTCTGCACCAACCGGCGTGGCGAAGTCATACAGTACGTCACCGAAAAATACGGGCGCGAGCAGGTGGCGCAAATCATCACCTTCGGCACTCTCGCCGCAAAAGCAGCAATCAAAGACGTCGGACGCGTGCTCGACATGAGCTTTGCGGAGGTCGATCGCATCTCAAAGCTCGTCCCCCGCCAACTGAACATAAAACTTGAGCAGGCAATTGAAGATCCCGAACTGAAGGCGGTCGCCGCCAGGGAACCGCGCGTCAGAGAAGTCCTCGACATCAGCATGAAGCTCGAAGGCGTCGCCCGCAATGCCGGAGTGCATGCCGCCGGAGTGGTCATCTCGTCCATGCCGCTCCGGGAACTCGTCCCGCTGTTTGCCACCAATAAAAACGAAATCGTCACCCAGTACGACATGGTCGGGCTGGAGAAGCTCGGGCTGCTGAAGATGGACTTCCTCGGCCTGACCACGCTGACAATTGTGGACGAGGCCATTAAGCTGATCGAAAAATACCGTGGCGAACGAATCGCGGTTGAGGATCTGCCGCTCGATGATGCTGAAACTTACCAGAGGGTTTTCAGTACAGGCTTCACCAGCGGCGTATTCCAGTTTGAATCCGCCGGCATGCAGGATATTCTTCGCCGCTACCAGCCCAATCGTATTGAGGATCTCTGCGCCTTAAACGCGCTCTATCGCCCCGGACCCATCCAGGGCGGCATGATCCCCGATTTCATCGACCGCAAGCACGGCCGCAAGCCGATCGTCTACGACCTGCCCGAACTCAGAGAAATTCTCGAGGAGACCTACGGCGTCATTCTTTATCAGGAACAGGTGATGCAGATCTCCAATAAGCTCGCGGGCTACTCGCTCGGCGATGCCGATATCCTGCGTCGCGCCATGGGCAAGAAGAACGCCTACGAAATGGCGCAACAACGCGAGCGGTTCATCGCGGGGGCCACCGGCCGCGGTTTCCCGCCAAAAAAAATCGCCAAGATTTTCGACCTGATGGAGCAGTTCGCCGGGTATGGCTTCAACAAATCGCATTCCGCGGCCTACGCTTATCTGGCTTACGTCACTGCCTACCTGAAGGCCCATTATTCGGTTGAGTTCATGTCCGCCTTGCTCACTTCCGAATCGGGCAACACGGATAAGGTAGTGAAGTACATCAATGAATGCCGGGAAATCGGGATTCGGGTTCTTCCGCCCGACGTGAATCATAGCGATCTGCATTTCACCCCGGCGGGTGATGCCATCCGATTCGGCCTCGGCGGAGTCAAAAATGTCGGCCAAGGTGCGGTCGAGGCAATTGTTGCGGCCCGCGAGCTGGGCGAACCGTTCTCTTCCATCTACAATTTATGCGAGCGCGTGAACCTGGGGAATGTGAACCGCCGCGTGGTGGAGAGCCTCATCAAGGCCGGGGCTCTGGATTCCACTGGCGCGAACCGTGCGCAATTGAGCGAATCTATCGATCGCGCGCTTGAATCCGGCATGCGCGCCGGTCGCGATCGCGCCATGGGCCAGCACGGATTGTTCGGGATTGTCGCGGACGAGCAGAAGACCGAGTATCCGTTGGCCAACCTCCCCGATTGGACTATGCAGCAGAAGCTCGCCGGCGAAAAAGAGATGCTCGGCATCTACGTTTCCGGCCATCCGCTCCACCGCTTCAAAGACAAAGTGTCCGATCTGTCCACCCACTTCACCGACCGTCTCGAGCAGCTCGAGAAGAACACCCCGGTCGCCCTCTGCGCGATTCTCACGAATATCGTTCGTAAGACCAACCGCGAGGGAAAGTACTGGGCTGCGCTCAAGATCGATGACGGCCGTGGAATGGCCGATGCCATGATCTTCGCCAACAAGTACGAAGAGCTGCTGTCCGCGCTCGCCGAAGACGCCGCTGTGTTCATTCGCGCCGCCGTGCTCCCCGAGGAGGGAGGACCACCGAAACTTTCCATCCAGGAAATGGTCAAGTTGGAAGATGCCCGCATGGATCTCCCATCCTTAATCTCCATTCGCATCTGGCTCAGGGATGAAAACTCGGCGGAAAAGGCCAACGCGTTGAACGAACTGTTCGGCAGAAAAACAGGTGCCACGGAAGTGCGCCTTCGTCTCGAGAAACCCCGCGATTTTTCTGTGGTGATGGATCTTGCCAGCAAGGTTCGCCCCGATCGCGAGTTTCGCGCCGAAATTGAGCGAATCTGCGGACCTGAGTGCATTGAGATTTTGGCGAGCTGACAATGCCCGAAGACGAAAGCCTGCCCGGCGAGGAAAATCCTTCCGAACAAATCCCGCACGGCGCGCTCGTGGAGGCAAACCCGAGTTGGGAACGTGTCCTGCTCGCGCGTCACCCCAAGCGCCCGCATTCAAGCGAATACATCCAGGGCCTGATTACCGGATTCCAAGAGTTGCACGGCGATCGTTTTTTTGCCGACGACAAGTCGATCGTCGCCGGCTTTGGCTTTTTTGAGAGCAGACCGGTGATGGTCATCACGCAGCAAAAAGGCCGCGACACCAAAGAGAAACTGTTGCGCAATTTCGGCATGCCGAAGCCGGAAGGCTACCGCAAGGCGCTGCGCCTGATGCAGCTCGCCGCCAAGTTCCGCCGCCCCATCATTACTCTCATCGACACCCCGGGCGCCTATCCCGGCATCGATGCCGAACAGCGCGGTCAAGCCGAAGCCATCGCCTATAATCTTCGCGAAATGGCGCGCCTTGCGACTCCCATCATTACCGTTGTCATCGGCGAAGGGGGAAGCGGAGGCGCGCTCGGGATGGGTGTGGCCAATCGGGTCTACATGCTTGAGAACGCGTATTACAGCGTGATCGCGCCGGAAAGCTGTGCCGCTATCATTTGGCGCGATTCCGGCAAAGCGCCCCTCGCCGCTGCCGCCCTGCGCCTCACCGCACCTGACTTGCTCGAAATGAAACTGATCGATGGGATCGTCCCCGAACCGCCCGGTGGCGCTCATCTCGATCCCGATGCTGCCGTCCAGGCCTT
>JAVKSW010000414.1:0-3327 GCA_039583505.1 Bryobacteraceae bacterium
CGCACAACGGAGCTCTGACCTGATCCGGTTCAGCGACGGTCGAGAAGCGTTCCTTGAAACGCTCACTCCGGCGGTGCGTCTGCTGATTTTTGGAGCGGGCGACGACGCCGTTCCGGTAGCGGGCTTGGCAAAATATCTCGGGTGGCAGGTGTCAGTGTTCGACGGCCGCGCGCATTATGCACGTCCGGAAAAGTTTCCCGATGCCGATGAAGTGGTGGTGCGGCCGGCAGGGCAGCCCGGTCTGGCAGCTCAGATCGATCCGTGGACGGTCGCTGTTTTGATGTCGCACAGTTATAGCCAGGACCTGGCAACGCTCCGCGAGTTAGCGGCTCAACCGCTCCGCTATTTAGGCGTTCTCGGACCGCGTAAGCGCACGCTCCAGCTTCTTTCCGACACCGGGCTCGATACCGCTCGCCTCAGTCCGGCTCTGCACAGTCCCATGGGTTTGGACATCGGCGCGGACGGCCCTCAGCAGGTGGCGCTTGCCGTGATCGCCGAGATTCAGGCGACGCTGAATGGGCGCGAAGGCGGACTGCTTCGGGAGCGCGCCGGATCGATTCATGCCCGCGAACTGGAAGTGGGCGATGCCGAAGGTTTCCGGATTCAATCGATCGCGTGCGCTTAGGATGTGGAATTCGACCATCCCGAGTATTTCCCGTTAGAGTTTGTGTATGAGATCCGCGAGAATTTGCCGAACGCTGGCTTTGATTCTTTCGGCCGCCGTAGCGGGCAGCGCTCAGAGCAGCTCGGATCGAGCCAAGCAGATCGTCGCTCAGTCGATCGCGGCGTTGGGCGGCGAGCGCTTCCTGCACATGCAGAACCGCATCGCCCGGGGTCGCGTCTACGCCTTCTTTAAGGACGAACTGAGCGGGCTGGACCTCGCGACCATCTATATCGAATATCTGCCGGAGACGCCGGCGAAAGGCCTGGCAGTGCGCGAGCGGGAAGTACTCGGAAAAAAGCAGGACTACTCGTATCTGTTTCTCGAAGATCAGGCCTGGGACATCACCTATCGCGGCGCGCGTCCAGTGGACCAGGACACGTGGGACCACTATGCCAGAACCACGGAGGAGGACGTGCTCTACGTTCTGAAGGTCCGCCGCAACGAGCCTGGAATGACTTACGAGTACGAAGGGAGTGAAGTTTACTTGAGCACCCACGTGGAGGTCGTCGACATCACCGACGCCCAGGATCGAACCATTCAGGTGTATTTCGATCACAACACCATGCTGCCCGTGCGGCAAACTATCACCTGGCTCGATCCGGACACCAAGCAGCACAACGACGAGATCACCCAGTTCGATAAATGGCGGGATGCCGGCGGCGTCATGATGCCTTACACCATCGAGCGCGAGCGAAACGGCTACAAGATCTTCCAGATGTTCGCGTCGAGCGTGCAAGTCGATCAACCCGTGCCGCCGAAGATTTTCGAGCTGCCGCCGGGAGCCAAAGTGCTGAAGAAGGTGGAGTGAGTCTGCGCCCGGCGCGCCACGGGCATCCCTATTCTGCTGCTACAATTTGATCTCAAGCGGCTTCCACGACTGAAGCGGCCCGAGTGTCTCCTCACGCTCCATGGATCTCGATCAGCTGCACACGTTCCTTGAGATCGTCCGGCTCAAGAGCTTTTCAAAGGCCGCGCAGACCTGCTATCGCACGCAACCGGCGATCAGCGCACAGGTGCGGCAGTTGGAACAGGAGTTGAACACCACGTTATTCGAGCGTTTGGGGACGCGCATCCAGTTGACCGTGGCGGGGCGGATCTTCGCCGAACATGCCGAGCAGATCCTGGCTCTGCGCCGTCGTGCGCAGGATGCCATTAATGAGCTCGAGAAAGTTCCGCGCGGCGAGTTGCTGATCGCGGCCAATGAAGCCACCTGCATCTATGTCCTGCCGGGGGTCTTTGCTGAATTCAAGAAGCAGTTTCCCAACGTGCAGCTGTTGGTAGACCGGTCTTACGGCACGCGCGTAGTGCAGGCGGTGCTCGACAATCTTGCCGATTTCGGGATCACGCAGCTGCCGGTTCAGGAAAAAAAGCTGCAAGTGGTTAAAATTCATTCCGACGAGATCAAATTGCTTGTTCCAGCCGGACATAGACTTGCATCTTACGACCGGGTCACCGCGCGAGATCTGCTGGGCGAGCAGGTGCTGCTTCCAAAAACCGGCACTACGCGGGCCCGGCTGAATACCTGGCTGGACGCGGTCTACGACGAGCTCAATATTTCGATGGAACTCGATTCAACGGAGATGATCAAACGGTTCGTGATGGCGAACCTGGGCGTGTCGTTTCTAGCGGCCTCCCATTGCCGCGAGGAAATCGCCGCGCGCAGATTAGCCAACGTCCCGCTCGGACCGGAGGCGATGATCCGGCGGGTTGGGTTAATCTATCGTAGAGACAAGTCTCTGTCAAAGGCGGCTCTCGGTTTTATTCAGGCGACACTCGAAAATGCCGGGAATGCAATCGGCGTGTCCGGCCCACGCCTCGCACCGGATCTTAGGCGTATATCATCTTAGGCGAACATAAATGGCTCTGCTTACCGCGCGAACTTCGACGATCTTTGTGGCTACCGGCGACAAGACGCAGGTGTACCGCTCGGTGGAAGAGCTGCCCGTGGCCGTGCGGCGCAAGCTTCAGCAAACCACGCGAGGCGTGAATTCAGCCACCATACTGATAGCGGACAAGCGCGGCCGGGAAGAATTGGTCCGCGCCCTGCAAGCGCAGCCCGCGCAGGTACAAGGAAATCTTACGGAGGCGATGGGCGCGCGCACTCCCCAACAGCAGCCGTTGCCATCGAAGCGGTTGCCCCTGCGCAGCCTGCGAACCTGGCTGGAGCTTTTGCTCCCGGTGGTGATCGGGGCGTCGCTGTGGGTATTTATCGAGTCAAGATTTTAACTATTTCCCTCAAGTTTTGACAGCGTCCGCCGATTAGTCCGGTGTGACCACCTCCTTTTCCGATCATTCACGCTCTGCCGTGCTCCAGGTGCCCGCCCAGGGAGGCAAGGGGGGTAAGCGTGGCGTGGCCTGCACTTTCAATGGGATGCAGGGAAAACGCCTGAGCGTGGAGGCAAGCGAAGGATTAGCCGTGTCTACCCCCGTCAGCCTGGAATACAACGACGCTCTGTTCCTTGGCGAAGTGGTCAGTTGTGCTGCCAGCGACCAGGGCTGGACCGTGGAGATCAAGGTCGAGCAGATTCTCAGCGGGTTGCAAAGCTTGATGGCCTTGCGTGCCCATCTGCTCACCGAAAGCGTCCCCCAACCGCTGGCGCTGATTCCGCTCAACGCTCGCAACTAGCCGTCCGCCGTTTTAGACTACCCGATCCTTCGGACGC
>JAVKSW010000415.1:0-3319 GCA_039583505.1 Bryobacteraceae bacterium
TTTGTCGAGACCGGCGCCAATCAGCGGCCCTCCAAAGTCCTCTACGACCGCGAGCAAAGCGCCATCGCTCTCGCCAAACCCGGCGCCATCGATTGGAAGAAGGCCCTGGCAGGCGTGACTTGGTTTCATATCACCGGGATCACGCCCGCCATCAGCGCCTCGGCCGCGGAACTCGCGCTCGAGAGTCTTCGCACCGCCCGCGCCATGGGGATTCAGATCTCCTGCGATCTCAATTTCCGCAAGAACCTCTGGAAGTGGGGCAAGACTGCTTTCGAAGTCATGCCCCAGATCGTGAAACTCACCGATGTGTGCATCGCCAATGAAGAGGATTGCCAGAAAGCCATCAACATCAGCATCGATATCGATGTCGAATCCGGCAGCCTGGAGCGCGAGAAGTACGCCGAGCTGGGCGAGCGCGTTCTAGCCACCTATCCCAATCTGAAAATGCTCGCCATTACTCTGCGTGAGTCGAAAAGCGCTTCGCATAACAACTGGTCCGCCTGCCTGCATACCGGTACCCGATTCCTGCTGAGCAGGCGCTATGAAGTCACCCACATCGTCGATCGCGTAGGCGGCGGAGACAGTTTCGCAGCCGGGCTGATCTACGGGCTCACGCATTTGAAAGATCCCGGCGAAGCTCTCGATTTTGCCGTGGCCGCCTCCGCTCTAAAGCATTCCATCCCCGGCGACTTCAACCGCTTCAGCGCGGAGGAGGTCCACGCGCTGGCCAAGGGCGGCGGCTCGGGACGCGTCGACCGTTAGGTCGACTCAACGTGAACCGCTAGCTCGATTCAATGTGAACCGCTAGGTCGATTCAATGTGAACCGTTAGGTCGATTCAATGTGAACCGTTAGGTCGACTCAACGTGAACCGCTAGTGTCGGTGCAATCCTCGGTCGACGATGAACCGGTAGCTCGGTATAATTCGAGCTAGGCATCCCCTACATGCAGTTCTCTAAGCCGATGTTGCTTCCGGCTGGTCTCGTTCTGGCTCTGTGTCTGACCGGGACCCTGTCTGCGCAACAAAATCTCCCTCAGACAAAGTCTGCGCCTTCCGGTACCAGTCAGACCAGCGTGGCCATCGCCCCGGATGTATCCAAGCCCGCGACCGCCCATGATGCGACAGCTCCCGCGAATAAGAAAAACGATAACCCGATCCACGTCACCGTGAATGAAGTCATCGTGCCGGTCACCGTCACCGACGACAAAGGCCGCTTCGTTTCCGATCTCGATGAAAAAGACTTTCACATCTTCGAGGAGAATAAGCCGCAGACCATCCGCTATTTCACCCGCGAGCGCAACCAGCCTGTCGTCATCGGTTTCTTGCTCGACCTCAGCACCGCCAGCCGCATTCATTGGGCGAATTTTCAGGCCGCCGCCGTCGAGCTGATTCAAAATCTGCTCAGCGGCGATCCCAAGTATTCCGGCTACCTGATCGATTATGCGCAGGATGCCGAAGTCGCCGTGAACACCACCAGCGACCCCGAGCCGCTGGTCCAAAAATTGCGGCAACTCAAACCCGGCGGCGGTTCCGCGCTGTACGATGCCATCTATCTCGCCTGTACCAGCCGCAAGTTAGTCACCGGCGAGCCCATCGAGCCCAGGCGCATCATCGTCATCATCGGCGACGGGCACGACAACGCCAGTAAGCACTCCCTTGCCCAGGTGATTGAGCTGGCGCAGCGGAATCTGGTAACCGTCTATTGCATCAGTACGCAGGCGTTCGGCTTCGCCAATGAAAGCGACGACACCTTGGTGCGCTTGGCGGAACAAACCGGCGGCCGCGTGGTCTATCCTTTGGGCCAGGTCTACAATGACCTCGTCAATGGTTACTTGTCCCATCCTTCCGATGACGGCAACTATGCTCTCAGCGTCGGAACCGGCGCGTATCGATCCGCGGTCGACGGGAAAATGTATCACGCCGTTGCCGATATCGCCGGCGAGGTCACGACACAATACATCCTCCGCTACGTCTCCGACAACGCGACGACCAAGGGCTATCGGAACGTGAAAGTGATTGTCGACGTTAGCAACGTGCACGTCCGCGCCCGTAAAGGGTACTACGCAAACACGCCGTAGTACTACTCTCCTTCATCCTTATCCGCCCGGAGACGATAAGCTGTTGTTACTACCCCGTGTCCGCCCGCGTCCTCAGCTTCGGTGATTTCGCTCTCAAACCAGCCCAGTTTTCGCTCTTGATCGCGGACCTGCCGGGCGCCGCCGCTCAACCCATCGGCGTTTTGCTGCTCGACCCCAAAACGGATGCGCTATACGTTCGCCTCCGCCGCGACTGGGATGAGATTGCCACGGACGAAGACTCCGAAGTGCTCGCCGAACTGGAAGAGGATCTGCTGCTGCAAGCGCGTGAGCGAGGCGGAACAGCCTTGCTGGAGCACCTCGAAAACATCGCTTCGAATTCGCTTCGCATCAGTGATCGGGAAGCAATTACCGTCCGCGATTTCGAAAAAAAACTCGGCGAACTGTATCGTGAGCACGTCCCTGCGCAAGTGTTGCGCTTCCGCACCCACCTGCCGCGCTTCTCCCTCGCCGTCGCCGCCGGCCCGTTTCTGACGAACCCGGAAGATATTGACGCCGAAGAGTGGATTGAGACGCCGTCCGACCTGCGTCTCGACGAAAACATGTTCGTCGCGCGCATCCAGGGCCACTCGATGGAACCCAGAATTCCCGACGGCAGTCTGTGCGTGTTCCGCCGCAACGTGGTCGGCTCGCGCAATGGCCGTCTCGTCCTGGTTCGCAATTCCGAGCTCGCCGACGAAAATCAATACACCGTGAAGCGCTATCGCAGTGAGAAGGCCGTCACCGAAGAAGGTTTCCTGCAAAGCCGCATCCGCCTGGAAAGCCTGAACCCGGCTTATCCCTCCTGGGATCTGGACGAACAAGAGGGCAAATACCAGGTCATCGCCGAATTCGTCCGCGTTCTCGAATAGCGGCTATTGGCGCTTTCTTCTTCGTCCGCCTCTAGCCGCCTCGCCCGTCACCGCAAACTGCAGTTTCCGCTCCACGCTATCGGCGCGATCCAGCCGCACCCGGATCGCATCGCCGATCGAATACGTTTTGCGGCTGCGTTCGCCAATGATCTTCCGGCCGTTCTCGTGATAGCGGAACTGGTCCCCCGCCAGCGTGTCGATCGGCACCAGCCCTTCCACAAACAATTCCGTCAGCTCGACGAAAAATCCGTATTTCGTCGTGCTGATAATCAGCGCCTCGAATTCATCGCCGACGCGGTCCTGCATGAACTTCACCTTCTTCCATTCGATCAGTTCCCGTTCGGCTTCCGCCGCGCGTCTCTCGGTAAACGA
>JAVKSW010000416.1:0-3312 GCA_039583505.1 Bryobacteraceae bacterium
CGCGGCGCGTCGCCTTGCAGCAGCAGGGGATACTCCAGACGTCCTTTCACAGCCTCGTAGACTTGGCGCATTTGCTGATAGCTGGTGAAGAGCACGAACGCGCGCCCGCGTGAAGCCTTAACCAATTCCTCAATGGCGTCGGTGGCCTGGCGCGAAAAATCCGCTTGCCGCGGATCCGGCAAATGCGGCGGGACATAAAGCAGCACCTGTTTGGCGTAATCGTACTGGCTCTCCACCTGTAGCGTTCGCGCCTGCTGAAGCCCCAAACGACTCCGCGTATATTCGAAATCGCCTGCCACGGTCAAAGTGGCGGAGGTGAGAATCACCGTATCCACGCGCTCCATCAGGTGCGCAGCCAGCGTTTGCGATACGTCGATCGGCGTCGCCTGCAGATAGAAGCCACGCCCGCGCCGCTCCGTCCAATACACGTAGGCCTTATCTCCGCCCTCAGTCCAGAAGCGAAGCGCCTGCTCAATTAATTTCGCACGCCGGACCAGCGGCAGCGTGGAATCGATGGCGCCTTCCACCAGTTCGAGCCTTGTCGACAGTGAACCGATAGCGTGCAGGAGTTCGCCGTATGTACTCTCGTGATGCGCAAGAAAACTCTCGTGGTCGCGGAATCCTTGGCGGCCTTCCTGCGGAAAAAGACAGAAGAACTCTTCAGCCCGATCTCCGAGATGAATCAGGCTGCGGTCGAGCTCCGGAGTGGCAAACAGCTTCTGCCTGGAAATCGCCGCGGTGTCCTTGATCAGCTCCTGAATCTGCAGATTGCTGACCGACATCCCGAAATATTGCCCCGCTACGTCCTCAATCTCGTGCGCCTCGTCGAAGATAACAGACGAGTAATCGGGCAAAATTCCGCCGAATGCCTGATCGCGCACAGCCAGATCGGCAAAGAACAGATGATGATTGACGATGACGATGTCGCTTTCGGCCGCGCGCCTGTGCATCTGGGTGATGAAGCAGCGGTCGAACTGTTTGCATTTTTGGCCAGCGCACAGATCGCTTCTCGCGTCCAACTTCCACCAGGTGCTGCTGGCCTCCGGCAATTCTCGAAGCTCGCTCCGGTCGCCCGTCTGCGTCACCGGTTCCCATTCGCGGATGAAGCCAAAATCTCTTATTTCATTCAAGCCCGCAAGCACGGGCTCGCGTTCGGCGTCATAGAGCTTTTGGCGGCACAGGTAATTGGCGCGTCCTTTCATGTAGCAGACGGCCAGCGGGCGATCGAACAGTGACTGGAGAAATGGCAGATCCTTGAAATACAACTGTTCCTGCAGGTTCTTCGTGCCGGTTGAAATAATCACGCGTTTTCCCGACAGAATGGATGGAACCAGGTAGGCGAGCGTCTTGCCTGTTCCCGTGCCTGCCTCGACAATCAGGTGACGCCGCTCGGCGAGCGCCGAACCCACCGCCTCAGCCATTTGGAGTTGACCCTGCCGATACTCATAATGAGGATGCGAACGGGAGAGAATGCCGCCGCGCGCGAAAAAATTCTTGGCGGTCAGCTTGGCCGGACGCTCGATCGGGTTTTCGATGTTTACGGAGGTAGCCACAGCGCTGGTGGAAAGGAAATCCTGGAAACGGGAAACCCCCAGTTTAGTACTTACTAGTGATGGTTATTCTCAAATAGGCATCGCGAACTGCCGACGTTATGCCGGACGAAATCCTCTATCTGACCGAGCTGATCGGGGTCAAAGTCTACGACCTGAAGGGCCGCCGCATCGGTGCGCTTCGGGACGCCGCTCTCGTTCCACTCATTAACCCGGTTCGGCTCGATCGATACTTGGTCGGCGCCGGTCCGGGATGGTTAAGCATCCGTTATGACCAGGTCCAAAGCATCAGCACGGAAGGCATTCACCTGACCGACGAGCGTTTGACGCCCTATCACTCCGACGAGTACATGCTGCGTATGGTACGCGACCTGCTCGATCAGCAGATCATCGATGCGCAGGGGCAGAAAGTCGTTCGGGTCAACGACGTGACGTTTTTAAAAGAGCGTGAAAGCGGGCAAGACGTTCTTCACATCCTCGAAGTCGATATCGGGCTGCGCTCCATGTTGCGACGCGTCTTGAGAGGCATCGTGCCGGCTGAGGTTGTGCGGAAAATTCAGAGCCGTATTCCGCCGCATTCCATTCGCTGGGAGTTCTGCAACATTCTGGAACCCGATCCGCAGCGCCGGGTTCGCCTGAATATTTCGAATAAGCTGCTCGAGAACATGCACCCGGCCGATCTCGCGGATATCGTGGAGACCCTGGGACACGAAGACAGGGCGGCCATCTTCAACACGGTCGATACCGAGACCGCCGCCGAGCTGCTGAGTGAGGTGGAACCGGAAATCCAGATGCGCATCATTGAATCTCTCAAAGTTGATAAAGCCGCCGACATTCTGGAGGAGATGGAACCTTCCGAGGCCGCGGACCTCTTGAACGAACTGGGAGAGGAGCGCTCAGAGCAGATTCTCGACCAGATGGAGGCGGACGAGAAGGAAGAAGTCGAAGAGCTGCGGGAATTTCGCGAGGATACCGCTGGCGGTCTGATGGACCCGGGGTTTCTCGCGTTGCCGGAAGGCGCCACTGTCGCGGATGCGCTAGCCGAGCTGAAAAAGGATGAAGAGGTTCTCGAAGATCTGCACAGCCTGTTTCTGGTCGACCAGGACAACCGTCTGCGCTACAGTGTCCCTCTCGCAAAGCTGTTCTTCGCTCCCGGGGATACACCGCTGAAGGAACTCGCCGCCGATCCGCTGCTATACGTTCCTTCCGATGAGAAACAGAATCGAGTGGCGGAAATGTTCGACAAATACAATCTGCTCAGTTTGCCGGTCGTCGATTATTACCATCGTCTGATCGGCGTGATTACAGTGGACGATATTGTCGCTCTGCTGCGGCAGGAATGATGAGAATTGGCGGGGAAAATCGCCACGTTTCGTTACAATAAAGACACGGAACAATAATTCGGAGGGGATTGAGCTCCACTCGAAGTGCGATTTGAGCTCACGGTTGTTCTACACGCGCGTGACCCCGAAGAATCACCCACATGCCGCAAACCAAAGACCCCGAGTTGGGTATTAACAGCTGGTTAGAAGAAGAGCTTTTTCATCAGTACCAGTTCGATCGCAAGAGCGTTGACGAAGGCTGGAGCCACCTGTTCGAGGAGGCTGCGGAGAATGGAGGAAACGCAGCAGACGATGGCCGGGGCATGGCCTCGACCGCGAGCGAGCCCGCGAAGAGGGCGGAGACGCCGACGCCGTATGGTCCTGAAACACCTCGCCAAGAGCCGCCCCAGCGGCCCGTTCCAGAGCAAGAGCCGCCCCAG
>JAVKSW010000417.1:0-3298 GCA_039583505.1 Bryobacteraceae bacterium
CCATGCAGAACGCCGCGATCGATCAGCGGCAATCCAAGAAACGACTGGTATGCATCCTCGCCCGCTTCGCTGAAGTACTTAAACCGCGGATGCCTTCCTACCTGATCGACCGCGACAGGACGCACTTGTTCTGCAACCAATCCGGCGAGTCCTTCATGCAGTCCCATTCGGAGGGTGCCGATGCACGAATGACGGAGACCGACGGTCGCGGCCAGCACCAGATTTGCCCGATCCGGTTCCAACAGATATGCGGAGCACACATCGGTTTTAAAGTGGCACGCGATCAACTCGACCAGATGCATCAGCGTCTCGGCCGGTTTGCCGTTCTCCTCCATCAGTTTCCCGATGTCCTCGGAGGTGAGCACTCGGGGCATTTTAAGCGCTTCTGCAGGTTGGGACATTTGTGTTTCCCCTTGTTCGTGTCGGTGTTAGTCTTTCGCCTGATAATCCACCGCAAGCACAGAGCAGTGGCCACGAACGGACGGGGTTCTGTATGAACTCGACGAGGTCTGCACGACTTGCCGCGAAGACGGGGTGGTCAGTCGTAACGGTGCGAATATTTTATCTAAGTCGCGGCAAC
Organism: Bryobacteraceae bacterium; assembly: GCA_039583505.1. GTDB lineage: Bacteria > Acidobacteriota > Terriglobia > Bryobacterales > Bryobacteraceae > Bog-105. The sequence goes on from JAVKSW010000417.1 coordinate 581, forward strand.
GGATGGATCCCCTCCAATCGTGCCCACCAGTTCGGCAAGATAGCTGTTGTTTTTCACTCGTTCCATCTGCTCACGCGCTCTCGTAAGACGCGATGTGCAATCGATTTGAGGAACCGGCACGCCGCTCGCCACCAGTCTTTCAAGCGCTTCCGTGTGACGAGTCCACAGCGCGATATCCACCGATTGCTTAGCGCGCAGACGATCCCGGTACCAATCACTGGTGAGCAACCATTCGCGCGTGAACATTTTCAGCACACACGGATGCGTCTCGCGCATACCCTCATACTCTCCGTAAGCCATGATGTGTAGCACGGCTCTGATCGGCGGACACGCGGCCTCAATGCTGCCGTCTTTCACATAGTTCAGCGCCACGGAACGCTGTGCCTCCGTAATGGCCTGTACGCCGCTCGCGAACATGGCTAAATCCTGCTTCTCCGGACGCAGAATCTCCTCGGGAAAAACAGCATTCGGCACTTCGAAGATCCGTCCCAGGAAACGATCGACGAATAGCTCGGTGATGCGGTATCCAAGTCTGCTCGCCAGCACCTCTCGCCCCTCGAATTCAAAGTTTTCCACTTTCTCCAGAAAGCCGTTGTCGATCAGGAAACGCGGATCGCGCTCCGCAACCCTCATCCGACACCACACTTCCGGCACGAGCATGCTGTTGTCGTGATCCACACGGTACTTCGGCCCGATATGTCCCGCTGCCGTGGTGAATCCCGAATACCCGGTGAGGATTGCGGATACCAGGGCATTATTGACGTCCACAACCGGCGGCATGGCGTTGAACGGACCCTTGGTCAAAGCGCCTTCGCTCCCGAACCCGGTCGTAGATGGCGATTTGCCGGTCAGGCTGCAGATGAAGTCCATGAAAAGCTGAGGCAGTTCCTGATAATGGATTGGGTTGTACACCGCAAGCGGCGGTACGCCTGTTTTACGGTCCGGCGGGTTATTGCGACGTCCCGCCAGAACAGCGTTAACCGGGAAATACACAGGCTTGGCCGCCGGAATCTCGCGCGCTAAGCGCGTACCTATTTCCGCCAGGTATGAATCGCGTGGGTTCATGAGATCCGGTCGTTTCTGCAAGTACCGCGGATTTTTGGAGGGCTGTCCGTCCACCATACGCGGATGGGCCGACGAAACAATGAACTCCGTCCCAGGACTCGTTACGAAATCCTGAAGCAAGTGTTTCATCGGTTCAGTGTACTGATCAAACTCCACAACACGATCGACCATCGCGCGAGCCTCAACCTCCGTCAACGGCTCAAAGTTCGAAAGAAAAGTGCCCGGCCTCGAGATGTCCCACTCAGCATCCTTGTCGAACCCGCGGTGAATCGCGTCGTCGGGCCGTTGGAACAGCAGGTTTTCACAGTTACTGACGAGTTTCACGCTCTCGTTGTGATACTCGGCATCCAGATACTCGAGGCTGCTACTCGGTAGCACGACGGAACTGGTGATGTCATCTTCCACCTGGACCTTGTCCGCGGGATGGAAGTCAGGGCGCAGCTTGTAAATCCGCCAGGAACCGTTCGGATCGTATCCCATGCGCAGATAGTTCCCAACCAGCTTTTGGTTTTCGAATTTCAACTCATTGCCCAGCAGACCATTAATGCGGTCTACCCCGAAATGCTCGCGCCAGTTGTCACCCCAATCCGGCCGGTAATAGCGCTTCACCGTAACCAGGAGCTGGCGAACTGTTTGCGGAATAGTCGAGAGCCACTGGTTGTGCGCGTCTGTGTATTCCGGCGAAGGCGTCGTCAGTTTAATCACAGAGCCGAGCGAACGCTCGGGGCTCAGGATGGGTCGCTTCGCGCGATGCGCCGATCGCGTCTCTCTGTAGATACCGGCGAAGTCTCTTTTCAGTATGTCCGCCACCTCTTCAATTTCCCGGTCAAAATCGCTGACAAAGATAGGACCTCGGAGCACAATGCTGCTGATAGACTTCGAGATTTCCGATTTGCCGCCGCCCGATACCGTACACGGTTTATGGCAGAGCGTCGGGTCCGCGCGGGATGCGACAAGCCGCCAGGCTGTTCCTCCCGTTTGTTTCTCGAGCCGGATCTTAGTGCCCCAGGGCAGCACGTACCTTTCGCCCGCCCGCAGAGTCAGTTGGTGTGTTTGTCCGCCCTCGCGTTGCCATTTCACACAGCCATCCCGAACACTGAATTCGGCGTTCTCCGGAACGTAGAAAATGTCCGCAAAGCGGCGGTCCGTCGCATATCCTTGGGGCCGGACGTTCACGCGATCGCCGAGCCAGTGCATGGCCTCAGTGAATTTGACCTGCTTGGTGAGCACGGTACGGCCAGCGTAAAATTGCTGTCCGAGTACATACGCCGGAAAGGCCATTGCCCCTCCCGCATGTTCTTCCTCACAAAGGCCGTAGAGATTCGCCGCGAAGCTGATTTGCGTTTTGACTTCCTTCTTGCAATATCCGAAATAGTTGTCTGCGATCATTGTCACGATCACGCCGCAGGGGTCCCGGCACACCAGTTTGAAGGCGCTCCCGCCGTTGTACTCCTCGTCGGGATCGCGCCAGCACATGCCCTCGAGCCGTTGGCGCTCGGTCGCGTCGTCGTAATGAGGCAGATCGAGATCCTTTTTTTTCATGCCCAACAGATGCGGTGCCAGAATGACGCAACCGGTATGGCCCGTCCAGTGCATCGCGTCCAGAGCGGAATCGTTTTCGGGAAGGTATGGGTCGCCGCCGTTTCCAAAGAT
>JAVKSW010000418.1:0-3293 GCA_039583505.1 Bryobacteraceae bacterium
ACTTCAGCGTTAATCTCCCGCATGGTCATTTTGTCGAGTCCGGCGCACCGCGCCGACTCTCTGATTAAGCGGACGCTTTCAGCAAGTTTGGCAAGTGCTTTCGTGTCAGGTCTCTGTTGCTCCTCCTGCTCGAGCCGGCGCAAACCTTCACGAAATAGCTCGCTCATGGTGCGGCTCTGTCGTTTGGCCAGGCGCTCGGCGGTTTTGAGCTGTTCGGGTGGCAGCGAGATGGTCACAGACTTTGTTGTACGCATATGGGAAATGAGACGTTAATGCTAAGCAGGAATTAGCAGGAACTGTCTGCAGTCTAGCAATTAGCCTGGTTCTGTCAAGAGCGCGCCAGTTTTGACAATCTTCGGCAAGTAGCGATATCGAGTGCGTCAGAGATCACCGACCACCGGTTGTGTTCCAGAGCGTTGCCAAAAGGAACCGCTTGGATTTGCTCACGCGCCGAAAAGCCCTCCTCATACGCTTTTAAAGTTGACAATTTCTGTACAGACGAGAACGGCAATTTTCGAAATCCCTACGCCGGTGCGGAAGCATCTAAGGAGTTCCAAACGGCTATAAGGCTCCGCCGCGGGATGCGGAAAGACCTTGGCTGCGCGGGCGCAGAGCCAGCGCCAGCATGCCGATTGCACTGAAACCAAAGTAGGAGCCAAACCAAAGCAGATCGGTGTGTGTCCCCGGTCGCAATTTGATCCAGCGAAGCGCATACGCGAAAAACACCGCTGCAAAACCAACCGAGCCCACCCCGGCCACTCCAAAAAACCGTGCATCCGCAACACGGCCGAGACTCCGCAAGCTTCGCGCGAGTACCAGTTCGAAAATGCCGACGCTCATTGCGGCGACAAGAAGCAGGAGTACGACCGTACGAAACTGAATTCTAGAACCGAAGGTTCCGGTCAAGATCAGCCCGAGCGCGCCAAGAGCAACGCCATCCACCAGAAGCCAGAGCTTGCCATTGGCAGGCCTCAAAATCACGGCAACGATCCTGCAAACTCCTGCTGCCGCTGTAAGCTCGCCAAGAAACACAAGCGTACCTTTCCATGCATGGAAAGTCAGCGGTCCATTCGTTCCCTGCATCATCAAGTAGAGGACGGAAATAATCGCTTCAAGGCCGCCCGACAATACCAGGAACCACTTACTCAGCGTTTGAAGCAAGTACACCTCCCGGACGATGATTCAGGGCTACCTTTGGAGCGTCGCACTTGGCATCAACCATGAGTTCATCTTAGTCAGTTAGCTCAGCCTCGGCATCGTTGCCTTGCTCGGCAACGACACCAGCCATCTCAAAATCCGCGATCAGCGGCAAGTGATCTGACGCAAGCAGCGCGAGTGGCGTCCGGTGCAGATCCATTCCGCGCAAGTGAAACACCGGGTCATAATAAATATGATCGAGATGCAGGACCGGGAGCACTCCAGGGTACGTCCTGCGGCGCTTCAGATGAATAGCCACATCCGCGCTCTGCAGATGCTCGCTGAGCAGCCGTGTCGCCAGTCCACGCGTCCACTCGTTGAAGTCTCCGGCGACGATCCGTGTCCCCTTCACGTCCACACGCTCCAGAACTTGATCGGAGATAAACCGGCGGGCCTGTTTGCGCCGCTCGAGGAAGGAGGTCCCGAGATGGACGGCAAAGAAATGAAGCGGCTGCTCGTGCGTCAACGCCACCGACACGCGCAGACATTCCCGCGGCTCGCGCATTCCCACCGTAAGATCGTAGCGTTCCGAAGAGAGCACCGGAAGGCGAGCAAAGACGGCGTTGCCGTACGGCTCGCCTCCATGTTCTCGCACGGCGGCGAAAGTGAAGGGCAGATCTATATCTCTCGAAATCGCCTCGGCCTGTGAGTGGAGAATCTCCTGCGTCGCAATAACATCCGCCCTAAGTCGACAGATGACGGCGGCAATGCGGTGTGGACTTACTCGCCAATCTGCTCCCTTGCACTTATGCACGTTGTACGTTGCTATGCGAAAGCAAGTCATTCCTGGCGCTCGAGTAACGAGAACAGGCGATCGGCAAGGCGGAAGCGAGCTTTCGTCTGCCAATCCGCGTACGTGATTTCTCTGCTGTTCGAGAGGTCGCGTTCGAAGTCCTGAACTACGCGGCGCGTCGTAGCTGAATCGAGCAAAGCAAGATTCACTTCATCGTTAATCGCAAACGAACGGTAATCGAAATTCGTTGATCCGGCGACAACCCAGCAGTTATCCACCATCATCGCCTTCGTATGGTTCATAGATGGTTGGTATTCATATATTTTGATCCCGTGTTTCAGAAGTGATCCGTACAGGTGACGGCTGGATGCGCGCGTCAGGCGTTGGTCGCTGTTATCGCCCGGCGTCAGGATCTTCACCTCCACATGGCGCTGGCGCGCTGCGCGGACGATCGCATGACGGGCGCTGCGGTCCGGCAAGAAATACGGAGTGGAGATATAGATGCAATCGCGAGCACTGGAAATCAGCAGTTGAAACAGGATGCGCGCCTGTGTGGCGCCCGCGGCCGGCGTGCTGCCGACAATCAGCGCCGATGTGTGATCGGTAGCATCCGAAAATTCGAAATACTCCTCGCCGGTCAGGATCTCACCGGAGACGCGCAGCCAGTTCTGCGCAAACACCGCCTGTAGAGCTGGCACCGACGGTCCCTCCATGCGAAGCATCATGTCCCGCCAGCGATTGCCCTTCACGCCATTGCGGTACCACCAGTCGGCGATCCCGGCGCCGCCGATAAAGCCTGTCTTACCGTCCACGATCAGCAGTTCGCGGTGAGTGCGGTTGTTGAATTGCAGAACCAGGTCGGGCCGAAAGGAGTGATACCACTTCACCTGACCGCCACTGTCGGTAAGCTCTTTCAGATAAGAAAGAGGAGTGCTGAAGCTTCCGATGTAGTCCAGTGTCAGACGGACTTTCACTCCCGCGCGTGCTCGCTCGGCGAGCGCCTGGACGAAGCGCCTGGAGACCTCGCCCCGATGGAAAATATAGGCCTCCAGATTAATGCTGCTTTGCGCGGAGCTGATGGCGGCCAGTTCGGCTTCATAGAAACACGGTCCGTCCGTGAGCACATCGACACGATTGCCGTGGAGCAGCTTGGATTCGCTCAGAAAGCCAAGCAACTCGCAGAACTTAGCGCTATCGACGGATACTGCAAGCGATTCGTCGATACGGTATGGCAGATCCGGTCCAAACAAGGCCACGTACAGAGCGAGGCCCTGCAGAGCGATGGCGATGACGGCGATAACCAGGAAAGTAGTATGCACGACTCAGGAAGCTTTACAAATTCCAGACACAAGCTCTTCTCAGT
>JAVKSW010000419.1:0-3285 GCA_039583505.1 Bryobacteraceae bacterium
CGCTCGAGAATGCGCTTCTGGAATTCCATGCCTTGCGCTTCCGAGTAGCCCTGGTCTCCCAAATCGAATGCGACCGAAGCGGCATTCTTCGGATTGAAGCCTACGTTTACAGCGAGTGCATTTTGCAGGCTTCGCACCACCAGCACGGAGGCGACAAGCAGCACAATAGACAGCGCGATTTGACCGGTGACAAACAGGTCGCGCATCTCAAAGCGCCGCAGCCGCCGAGACCACGATTCGTTCTTGAGCGCAGGTACGACATCGGGGCGCGCCGCCTGAATCGCCGGCACCAGCCCGAATATCAGAACGGTCGCGAGAGTTGCGGCGACAGTGAACATAAGCACGCGGGGATCGATCGAGAGCGTCTTGTTTAATGGAAAATCGAATGGCAGGCTGGCGCCCGTTACCAGATCGGTCAACCACCATGCCAGCAGAAGGCCCGCCGTCCCTCCCAGAAAAGCCAGCAACATACTTTCCGTCACGAACTGCCGCAAAACTCTCAGCCGCCCGGCGCCCAGAGCGAGGCGGATCGCTGTCTCCTTCCTGCGATCCGTTGCGCGGGCCAGAAGAAAACTGGCCAGGTTCGTACATGCGATCAACAGAACCAGACCGGCCACGCCCATAATGATGCTTGTGAATGCCGTTACCGGACCGCGGAATGCTTCACCGAGCAACCCAGGCTTGCTGAAGTGAACGCGCATTCCATCGTTCTCTTTCGGGTGCTCCCGGACAAGTTGCGCCGCGATGCTCTGAATCTCGCTTTCGGCCGCGCCGCGCGACACGCCTTCCTTAATTCGCCCGAGCACCCAAACGTTCCATGTAATGCGCCTGTCCAGCCAGTTATTGCCCGGCTCAATTTGCGGCTCCATCGAGATCGGAACCCAAAACTCGGGCGCGTAAAGAAGCTCGGTTCCAATGAACCCTTTCGGCGCAACGCCCAGAACTGTGTAATCCAGTCCGTTGATTTTGACAGTGCTGTTGACGATCTTCCGGCTGCCGCCGAAACGATGTTGCCAGGTGGCATAACTGAGGACGATGTAAGGATCTCCTCCCACTTTCCGATCCTCGGCGGGCGTGAAGAAACGCCCAATCGCGGGATGCACTCCGAGTAACTCAAAATAATTGCCGGTCGCTTCATAGCCCCACACACGGGCGTTGTCGCCGCGATGGCTAAAGGCCACAACCGCGATGCGGTAAGCCGTCAAGCCGGAAAGCGTCCTGGTGCGGTCGCGAAAGTCGCGATAATTCGGGAAACTTTGATTCTGGTTATTCGCGCCCTGCGTGAGGAAAACCAAATCCTGCGGCCGCTCGACGGGCAAAGGCCGCAGGAGCAGAGCGTTCAACAGACTGAACACCGCAGTGTTCGCGCCAATTGCCAACGCCAGCGTCAAAACCGCGACAGTGGTGAATCCGGGGCTCTTGAGCAACCGCCGGCAGCCGTAGCGTAAATCCTGAAAGACCGATCCCATGCACAAACTGCCATTCACGTTTCACACCGGCGCTCGCGTCCTCATCCCAAAGCTTGCGCAGGGCCTAGCGTCCGCTTGCGGGATTTAGTTGTTCGGCAAAGGACTAGCTGACGCTGGCCGTCCGATAATGCGCCAGGATTTCATTCATCCGATCTTTCAGGCGCAGCTTCTGCTTCTTGAGCCGCTGTTCCTCGAGCTCATCGGTCGAGGTAACGTGCGGCTTGGACTCGATTGCTTCGATTTCCCGTTTCAATTGCGCATGCTGCTCGGCAAGTGTTCGGAATTGCTCATCGGTGGCGAGCAGATGCGCTTTCAACTCTTCTGGCGTTTGGTTCTCCATCAAGGGTTCTCCTTTACGGCCTGGATCGCGGCTACAGCCCCATCCATTCCAAAAATTAGCACTCTTTCATGTGCATGACAATAGCTCTTTCTGCCGGAAACCGGTAGTAATTCGCACGTTGAGCGATTTCCGTGAATCCGAATCTGCGATAGAGCTCTTGCGCGCCCAGGTTCGATTCCCGCACTTCGAGAAAATAACTGCCGCCGCGGCTCAATTCATGACGTAACAGCGCGCTAGCGATTCCTCTGCGGCGGAACTCGTGCGCCACCGCCAGATTCAGAATTTCGCGCTCGGGCGGGGAAGTGTCGTCCCCGCCAAACACCTCGCGGCACACCAGTAAACCCGCAACTTGCCCGTCGATTTCCGCGACCGTACAGGGGTATTCGAGAAAATCCCTCGCCGTCCAGTGCGGGCGGGAAAACGATTCGTGCTCGATCTTGAGCAGGGCCGGCAGGTCAGTGCGCGTCGCCGGTCGAATCGCGGGATGCGCCACTAACTTCGTTGCTCTCTGTATTGTTGAATTCACTGCAGTCGCATCGTCAATACATTTCCGGAGGTGTGAAACCGGTCGTCAGGTTCGGCCGCGTAGGTCAGCGAAACGCGCCGCGCGGGCTTCTGCGGACCACAGCTCAACCCGGCTTGCGAAGGATCGCTGAGCAGAAGTGGAATCGTCGTGCCGCTCCTGTCGGCTATCAACAGGCGGTCGGTACTTGCCAGGCAATCCACTTGAACCAGCGTACCGGTCAGCTTTTTTTGCGGTACCACCTGGTTCCAGGGAACGGCGGCTTCCGGTTGCTTGCCGTCTGCGGCTGCATCTTTTGCCGCATTCGCTTTCTCCTCAGCCGCGCGGATGCGATCGGCCTCCGATTCCTGCGCGCGTTCGTCCGCCAGATGCACCGCTTCCCGCTCGCGGCGGCGCGCGTCTTCTGCCGCATCCAGCCGCTCTTTTTCGCTGCCGACGTGAAGCTGGTGGACATGCTTGCGCTCTGCGTCCGTCGCAGCCGAATTTTCCGCGCGCAGCCAGCTCCCTTGCGCGGCCGTCGCCTCTCCTTGTGTCGTTTCGATGCCGGCGAGTTCAATCCAGTACTCCGTCGCGCGCGCATCCAACTGGACCGCCTTCTTGAGCAGTGTTTCTTTTTCTTTCGGATCGGATGCCAACTGCGCCTGCCGGTAAATCGGCTCGGCCCAGAGAGGATTCAATTGAGCGGCTTTCTTGAACAGCGGCAGCGCGTCGTCGTCCGTCAGGCCATCGGCGACTGCCACGTACACCGGCGCGCTCTTGCTGCCTGCGCGAATGGCGTCTTCCAGATAGGGCTTTGGGTTGCCTTTTTCGAATCGAGCCGCGGTCGCCAGACCTTCGTATCCCATAGCGCGTGTGGCGCCTCCCGCCTCAATGCCAGCTTTGAAGCCGGCTTCCGCTTGCGCCGGGTTGACAGCGACTTCCGCATCCGCCAAATAGATCTCAGCCATCGCGTC
>JAVKSW010000420.1:0-3278 GCA_039583505.1 Bryobacteraceae bacterium
GCGCGTATTCGGCCGCAAATTTCGCAGCGCCCGTGACCTTCTCTCGTCCATCCAGCCGGTCGATCGGCTTGCCGATAAGGCGATCGGCCTCGCTCAACTGATCGCGATCGCGATCAGGTACAAGCTGAATGGCAGCTTGCGTGACTTTAGAAACAATGCTCATCCGGCTTCTCCCCTCGCCGCCAATTCCATCAGGACATCGACGATGGTTCGCTTTGCCAATTCAATTTTGAATCCATTGTGAAGAAATGGCTTTGCAGGTTGTAATTCCAGTTCTGCTGCTTTTTGAAAGATCTGCTCGTCCGCCGATTTACCGACCAAGTATTGTTCGGCTGTGTTGGCACGCCACGGTTTGTGAGCGACTCCGCCCAGCGCCAGACGCACCTGTTTCACCATTCCATCCTGAACTTCTAAGGCCGCCGCCACAGAGACGAGTGCAAAGGCGTAACTAGCACGGTCGCGTACTTTTCGGTAAAGAGATCTCCGGGCAAATCGCAGCGAGGGTAGATCCACTGCCGTGATCAACTCGTCCGGTTGCAGGTTCGTGTCGAGATTAGGCGTGTCACCCGGCAGGCGGTGGAAGTCGACCAGCGGAATGCTGCGTTGCGCGCCGTTGCTCGCTACTTGCACAACCGCATCCAGGGCTGCCATCGCGACACACATGTCGGAGGGGTGCGTGGCGATACAGGAGGGTGAGGTTCCGAGGATGGCGTGAATGCGATTGAATCCGTCAATAGCATCGCACCCGCTGCCCGGCAGGCGTTTATTGCAGTGCGCCGCATCGTCATAAAAGTAATAACAACGCGTTCGCTGCATCAGATTGCCGCCGGTAGTTGCCATATTGCGCAATTGGGCGGAAGCACCCATTAGAATCGCCTGCGAGAGCATCGGGTACCGTTCACGGACAAGCTTGTTTGCAGCTAAATGGCTGTTGCGAACTAAGGCTCCAATGCGCAGTCCTCCATCGGGCAGTTCTTCGATCGCGGTGAGCGGTAGGCGCGTAATGTCGATGAGCGCATCTGCCTGCTCAATGTTCTCGCGCATCAAATCGATCAGGTTTGTTCCGCCCCCCAGAAACTTCGCGTTGGTGCTTTGGGAGAGCAGGCTGAGGGCGGACTGCCGATCGTCCGCGCGAGCGTACGAGAAGTTCTTCACTTACCGAGCTCCTGGAAACTCTGGCGGATCGCATCGGTGATTCCGACGTAAGCACCGCACCGGCAGAGATTTCCGCTCATGCGTTCTTTAATCTCAGCGTCCGAAAACTCGATCTGCCCGCTGATCATGTCGCCGGTAACCGCGCTTGGCGATCCACTTTGGAATTCGCCGATCATTGCTACGGCCGAACAGATCTGACCTGGCGTGCAGTAGCCACACTGAAAACCGTCGTGAGTAATAAAGGCATTTTGCAGAGGATGCAACCCATTTGCGTTGGCCAGTCCTTCGATGGTAGTGATCTTGCGGCCTTCGTGCTGGATCGCCAACGCAAAACACGAATTGATGCGTTCGCCGTCTACCAGGACCGTACATGCGCCGCACGCGCCCTGATCACAGCCCTTCTTTGTGCCGGTTAAACCGATGTTTTCACGTAAGGCGTCGAGCAATGAGACCCGCGCTTCGATCTGAAGGTGGTAATCGATTCCGTTCACATGCAGTGTCACCGAATGCGCTGCGAAAGGTGAATCCATATGCAAATGTGACCTCTAAAAATGGTATCGCGAAGGTTCGATTGGGTAGGGTTTCCAGTTCTCGAATCGCCGCAATCTAGTGACGTTCGGCCCCGCCGCTAGCGGCGGCTGTCTGCGAAATATAACCGGAAACGACCAACATACGACTTCAGACGATTCACGCTCTGCTCTGCGGAAGCGAGTGCCACGTATCCGTCCGGCCGAACCAGATAGAGGGCATCACGCTTCATTCCGGCTTCTTTTGCGCCATCGCTCCAAGCGAAACGATGCAAAGGCAGTTTGAGCTCACGGCAGGCTGTTTGAAGATCTTCATGCAACTCGCCGTAGACATGCGCTTGCCAGTCGAGCGATCGTAACGCTGCAAAATTGTCGTCGCCTTTGGCGCCCGTCCAGGGCAGTCGATCACCGCCATGAACGTCGCCCGCGATGCCTTCGCTCAGCGGACTGTCCGGATAATGAATGCGCGTTTGAGAAACTGTGCGGAACATGGCATGGCGGCTCAGGTGAAAGCGAGTCGCTACCGCAAAGATCAGCGGTGCAGCAATCCTTCTGGTAAACTCGCCCACCAGTCCCTCCGCAACCATGCCCGTAAAAGCGCGATCCGTGGTCGACACTAAGGAACGTGCAAACCCGATCCGCTCGGGCTCGTAGCTGTCGAGCAGCAATGCATCGGCACGGCCCTGCAACACGTGCGCAAGCTTCCAGCCGAGGTTGATGGCGTCCCCAATTCCGGTGTTCATGCCTTGACCACCTGCGGGGCTGTGGATGTGGCCGGCATCCCCGACCAGAAATGCGCGCCCCACTCGGAATCTCTCGGCGACGCGATGATGGACGCGATAAGTAGAGAACCAATTCACATCGGTCACTTTGATGTCGAGGAGCGGCTCGACATAGCTGCGGATCTCTTCGAAGCTAAGCGTCTCGCGATCCGAAAGCTCCGGGGGTACCAGGCCGATCAAGCGCTGCATTCCACTTGACCTCACCGGAAACATCAACGAAAGAATATGCTCACCTAAACTGATCCAAAGATCCCGCACGAAGCCGCGTGCGATTTTCACGTCGGCGACATAGAAGAGTTGTTCATAACTACCTCCCGGGAAACCAAGCCTGAGAGTTTCGCGCACGCAGCTACGCGCTCCATCACAACCGCAGATGTAGGTAGCATCCACCTGCTCAACAGGCCCGCTGTTGCGCTCAATCGTGGCGGTGACTCCGTCTTCGTCCTCCTTGAAGCTGCTCAACCGAGCACCCCACTCGACCTCAACGCCGGCCTCGTTGAGCTTCTCGATCAAGAACCGTTCGTGATCGTCCTGTGGATAAGCCAAGGCAAAAGGATAAGGGCTCAGCCCATGCCCCATTTCTTTGAAGCTAAAAGAGACAACCTCCCGGCCCGCGCCGGATTCGCCGCCCTCTCGCAGATGGGCCCTTTCGGCGATCACGCCGTGGTTGACCACTTCTTCCGCAAGACCCAACTGACCGTAAAATTCGAGCGTGCGCGCCTGCACCACCATGGCGCGCGACTGCTCGCCCGGTCCGTTCGCATCCGAAATGACGCGATGAGGAATATTCCGACGCGCCAGCGCCAATGAAAGA
>JAVKSW010000421.1:0-3278 GCA_039583505.1 Bryobacteraceae bacterium
CAGATCGCGACAGCTTGTGAACAGGTGAAGACGCTATGCGCGGGGTCATTCCTCGCCCATGCACCGATGGTGCCGGTCAGCGCGAACACAGGAGAAGGACTCCAGTCGCTTAAAGAGGCGATTGCCCATCTGGCAGACCATGTCCCACACCGCGAGGGAAGCGGTGTGATGCGGCTTCCCGTGGACCGGAGCTTCGCGCTCAAAGGTTTCGGTACGGTGGTCACGGGCACAATGTGGAACGGCGCACTTCATGTTGGAGATACCGTTGAAATCCACCCGGGCAAACACTTGGCGCGTGTGCGCGGCCTCCAGGTGCACGGTCAGCAGGTCGAAATGGCGGACGCGGGCCAACGCACGGCTGTCAACCTCAGTGGCGTTGACCATGCGGACATCCGGCGCGGATTTGTGCTGGCGGCTCGCGATGCGCTTGACCCCTCAAAATTGCTTGACGCCACGATGGATTGGCTGGACCAGACTGAAATTCAGGCGAAACGAGCTCAGTTCCTTTTCCACATTGGCACGGCGGAGATTCCCGCATCGCTGAAGATTCTCGATCGTGGAAAAACTGGATCTGCAAGTACCGTTCGATTGTGGTTGGCTGAGCCGGTGCTCGTGTTGCCTGGCGATCGCTTCGTGCTTCGACGCCCGTCACCCGCACAGACGGTCGGCGGCGGCTCCATTGTGGATGCATTTCCGCCTGGTCGTCTGAACCGTGAGAAGACCGTCGCGCGGTTGCAATCGCTCACTGGCGCCGACCGTGCGAAACGCATCGAAATTCTAGTTCGAGAAGGCAGCAACGGCCGTCGTCTGGCGGATCTCGTCCGCATGACGGGACTGCCTGCAAACGAAGTCAAATCTCTTATCGTGCGGAATTCCAAGCTCGCCTTTGTCGATGCGGCGCAGCGCGCAGTCACCAGAGCGTGGATCGACCAAACACGCGATAGGATCCGTCGCTGGCTGCAGGATTTCCATGCGAACAATCCCGCGAAGCCCGGTGCGCCCATCGCTCTCGCCCGCTTGAACGTCGAGCCGAGCCTCGCAACTGCCGTCTTCGATGGTTTCTCCGGCATCCGAATGCAAGGCGATGTCGTCGCGCTGGCAACCCACAAAGCGCAGGTGAGTGCGGAGGACAGCCAGGCGCTCTTGAATATGGAACGCACTTTTCGGCAGGCCGGCTTTCAACCTCCGCTCGTTTCTGAGGTCGTCCGATCTGCGGGGGCCGAGGCGAAAAGAGGGCGTGGGCTGCTCGAGGCACTAATCAAGAATCAAAAGCTGGTGCGCGTTTCCGAAGATCTGGTCTTTCATGCCGACGTGCTTGCGCATGTCCGCAAATCGCTCGCCTCCCACAAAGGCCGCACATTCTCCGTTCCCCAGTTTAAAGAATGGACGCAGGTTTCGCGTAAATACGCCATCCCTCTGCTCGAATACCTGGACCGCCAGCACGTCACGCGCAGGGAAGGCGACACGCGAATTGTGCTTTGAGGCGAATCACAAAACCTCCAGGATCAGGCACTTGAGGTAATGTGTCTCGGGTACGGTCAGCAGAATTGGATGATCTTGCGATTGCGTGCGTCTCTCGAGCACCCGCAACTGTTTACCTGCATCGAGCCCTGCCGACGCGATAATTTCGAGCAGATGCGCTTCGCTCATGTGATGAGAGCACGAGCAGCTTAGCAGAATGCCGCCATGATCGAGAAGCTGCAACGCGCGTAAGTTGATTTCTTTATAGCCGCGGCCCGCGCCTTCTAACGCAGACCGTGATTTGGCGAAGGCGGGCGGGTCCACGACAACCATGTCGAACGTCGTCCGTGCGCTCGCCAAATGCGGTAGATAGTCGAGAATCTCAGCTTGACGAAATGCAATGTTCGCCAAGCTGTTCAGCGTCGCGTTGGCCCTTGCTGTTTCAAGCGCAACCGCCGAACTGTCAATCGCCTCAACTGTCTCGCAAACGGAAGCCAAATGCAGTGCGAATCCTCCCGTGCCCGTGAAACAATCCAACACGCGTCCCTTGGCATAGCATCTGGCGGCCAGATAATTTTCGCGCTGATCCAGAAACACGCCCGTCTTTTGCCCCCCCACGAGATCGGCTTCGGACAGCAGCCCATTTATACGAATCGGAACGCGTTCCGGCACGTCGCCCGCCAGCACGCGTTTTTCCAGAACCAGTTCTTCCTTCAAGCGAACCGTGGCGTCGTTTCGCGCAAGAATGCCCTTGGGAGACAACAACTCATTCAGCACGTCGGCGATTTCATCCGCCAGCCGATCCATGCCTTGATCGAGCAACTGCAGCACCAGCCAATCACCGTATCGATCCACAATGAGACCGGGCAGCAGATCGCCTTCCGCATGCACCAGCCGGTAAGCATTCGAGTCGTGAACGAAGCGCTGGCGATACCGATACGCCGCCTGTATCCGCCGCGACAGGAAGGCTCGATCGATCGCCTCAACGCGATTGCTCAGAAGCCGAAGGGAGATCTGCGAGCTGGAGCTGTAATGCGCCACGCCAAGCGCCCTCCCCTTGTGATCGATCACACGCACTGCATCGCCAGGTTGTGCGTTCCCTCGGTCCAGCACGTCGCTCGAGAAGATCCACACGTGACCCGAGTGGATGCGATCGGCTGCCTTGCTGTTGACACGAACACTCGGGAAGGCCAGCATCGCCTCAGTGTAAGCAAACGCTCGTGGAAGGCGTGCGCCTAAAACCGCCGAGCGGTTTGTTAAGCTCTTTACACGCTGGGGAACATGCTGCAAGGCGCCGTGGTGCGAGACCTCCGGTATGCACTTCGCCTGGCACGCCAGAATCCCGGATCCACACTCTCCGCGTTTATCGCGTTGACGCTCGGTATTGGTGCAACCACATCAATCTTCAGCGTTGTGGATCACGTATTACTGCGGCCGCTGCCAATCCAGAATGAACGTTCAGTGGTGCGGATTTTCGAGAGCGACTCCAGGTCCGCTCAGGATCTCGTCAGCATGGCCGATTTCCTGGACTGGAAACGGTATTTGAAATCGTTTTCCAAGCTCGCGCTGTACCGCTTCGATCAGGCGAATCTCTCCGGCCTGGGAATCTCCGAGCGAGTACGCGTTTCTCTATGCGATTCGGCATTTCTTCCGCTGCTGGGCGTCACCCCGGCTCGCGGCCGTAGCTTCTCCGCTGCCGAAGATCAACCCGGAGCCGACGACGTCGCCCTCCTCAGCTGGGCGTTCTGGCAAAGCCATTTCGGCGGCCAGGATGTAATCGGCTGCAAGATAATTCTCGACCAGCAACCGTATACGGT
>JAVKSW010000422.1:0-3274 GCA_039583505.1 Bryobacteraceae bacterium
CCCGCGAATAGGGTTGCACGAAGCGGACATAGTCTTCGGGGCTAAGGGCGCCCACCCAGCTATCGAATACCTGAATTGCGCGCGCACCTGCGCCGACCTGAAGTCCGGCAAAATCTCCCAGAACGTCGACGAGTTTGCCCATCAGACGGCGCCACATGGTTTCATTGCCGAACATAAGCTTCTTGGTCTTGAGGAAGGTCTTCGAAGCACCGCCCTCGACCATATAGCTCGAGAGAGTAAAAGGAGCGCCCACAAAGCCGATGATGGGAACTTTCCCGGCAAGCGCACGCGAGACCAGCTTAATCGCTTCGCCGACATATCCCAGGTCGTCTGTTTGGCCCGTCGACAAATCGTCGATATCGTCCGGCTCCGTGATTGGGTTGTCGATGCGCGGACCTTCCCCGGCCACAAATTCCAGCTTCAGCCCCATCGGTTCCAGGGGGAGGAGAATATCGGCAAAGATAATGGCAGCGTCCACATCGAGTATTTCAACGGGCTGTACAGTGACGGTTGCGGCCAGCTCCGCTCTTTTGCAGATTTCGAGGATGCCGTGCCTGGTGCGAATGTCGCGGTACTGCTTCAGGTAACGGCCGGCCTGACGCATGAACCATACCGGCCGCACGTCGGTGGCACGTCGGCGGCAGGCATCGAGGAATCTGCCGCCTACCGGCGCGACGCGCATGGATTCCCGGGTTTGTGTTCGCACATGATGTGGTATCGAGTTTACCGTGACGATTCTTCATCACGCGGGCGGCCGCGGCGAATGCGTTTGAGCAGATGTTCCATTCTGCCTGTAGCGGCCGAGCTAACATCGGCTTCAAAGTGCAGTTCGGGCACCCGGAACAGATTCAAGCGCTCTGTCAGTTGACGGCGCAGAAAGTGTCGGGCGCGGTCCAGCGCCTGCATGGTTTTCTGTTGATCGGCCACGCTGCTCCCCAGATGAAGGCGTACCTGGGCGTGCTTCATATCAGGGGATACGAGCACTTCCGTAACGGTTGCATCGCCGATTCGCGGATCGGACAGCTCGTAAGCAATGAGCTCGCCGAGTTCTTCACGCAACGCTTCGGAAACCCGTCCCGCCCGGTGGGTAGCCATGCCTTTCGCCCCTCCATTTTGAGTGTAAGATCCCGAGTGCAACGGAGCGGAATAGCGAGCCGCCGATAAAGCGCTTGCTTAGATCCACTCAACGCTGGTTGCCGCGAGCGCTTCTCCAAGTAGACCAGAGGCATGCGCCTCCACCGCTTGAAGGATCTGCTCGGCGTGGATACGGTCATTCGACACAGTGACGGCGGCGAGCACTGCATTCTGCCATGAATCGAGATGATCGATCTCCGCCACCGAAACATTGAAGCGCTCCCGCAGGCGGTCTTTCACGCTCTTGATCACGTGTCGTTTCTCCTTCAGGGAGTGGGAATGTTCAACGTGGATCTGAAGCGTCAACACACCGATGGCCGGCATAAGCTAGCGGGCGGCCCAGTAGCTGGACCGCGTACGACTTGAAACCGGATTAGTGAACCGTGGGAGCCGGCATCTCCGGGATAATGCGCTCCATGGTGAACGCTTCCAGAACGTCACCAGTTTCAACGTTGTTGAAATTGCTAAGCGAGACGCCGCACTCGACGCCATTTTTCACCTCACTGGCATCGTTCTTGAACCGCTTCAGGGCTTCAATACGGCCCGTATGGATGACGGCGCCATCGCGTTTGACACGAATCTGGCTGTCGCGGCGGATGACGCCATCGGCGACGTAGCAACCCGCCACCGTGCCGACTTTGCTGATCTTGAAGGTCTCGCGAACTTCGGCATGGCCCTGGACGGTCTCCTTGAAAACAGGTTCCAGCAGGCCGGTCATGGAGAGCTTCACCTCGTCAATCAGCTCATAAATAATGCTGTGCTGCCGGATCTGGACTTTCTGCTGCTCCGCCGTCGCCTGCGCATTTCGCTCCGGCCGAACGTTAAAGCCGATGATGATCGCGTCGGAAGCGGAAGCCAGCAATACGTCGGATTCGGTGATAGCGCCAACGCCTGCGTGCAGCACACGCACGCGAACCTTTTCGTTCGAAAGCTGCTGTAAAGTATCGGAGAGCACTTCGGCAGTGCCGCCGACATCGGCCTTGATGATCAGATTCAGATCCTTCAGCTCGCCTTCTTTGAACTGCCGATGCAAAGAGTCGAGCGTGGCCACCCGGGCGCCTTTGGCCATGGCGACATCGCGCGCCTTGGCTTCGCGGTAGACCACTATCTGCTTGGCTTTCGAGGTGTCTGAAACCACCTGGAATGTGTCGCCGACTTCGGGCAGGCTTTCGAGACCGATTACTTCGACGGGCATGGACGGTTCAGCGTCCTTCACCGAGTTGCCGCGATCGTCGAACATGGCGCGCACTTTGTTGAACAGAGATCCGCAGATGAAGAAATCGCCTACATGCAGGGTGCCGTTTCGCACCAGCATGGTGGCCACAGGCCCGCGACCTTTGTCGAGTTTGGCTTCGAGAACCGTACCCAGCGCAGGCCGGTCGGGATTGGCCTTGAGGTCCTGGATGTCGGCGACCAGAAGAATCATTTCAAGCAGCAGATCGAGGTTTTGGCCATTCTTTGCCGAGACCGGAACCATGACCACGTCTCCGCCCCAGTCCTCGGCGAGCAGACCGCGATCGGCAAGCTGCTGTTTGACACGCTCGGGTTGCGCGTCGGGTTTGTCGATTTTATTAATTGCGACGATGATGGGCACCTTGGCGGCCCGGGCATGATCGATGGCTTCGAGCGTCTGAGGCATAACGCCATCGTCTGCCGAGACCACCAGCACCACAATGTCGGTAACCTTCGCGCCCCGGGCGCGCATGCGGGTGAACGCCTGGTGACCGGGCGTGTCGATAAACACGATTTTCCGGCCGTTCTTCTCGATGTAGTAGGCGCCTATATGCTGCGTAATCCCGCCCGCCTCGCCGCCGGCCACATTGCTCTGGCGGATGGAATCGAGCAAGGACGTTTTTCCGTGATCGACGTGACCCATGATGGTGACCACGGGCGCGCGCCTCAGCAGGTCCATGGATTCTTCGGCCAGCTGGATGTCTTGCGTGCTCTCCTGCTCGTAGCTGACCTGGTTGGTCGAAGCGCCGAACTCGCGCGCCAATTCCTCGGCCAGCTTTACATCGAGAGTCTGGTTGATGGTGGCGAAGACCTTCTTCGTCTCGACCAATTTCTTGATAACGAGATTGGCCTTTACGCCGAGCTTTTCGGAAAGTTCCTTGACGGTGACGCCTTCGGCCACGGTGAT
>JAVKSW010000423.1:0-3273 GCA_039583505.1 Bryobacteraceae bacterium
TGAATCACGCGCCAAGCCGGGATGGTAGCGGCGCCGAGCGCAACCAGCGTCAGGATGAGAGACACGGCCACGAGAGTCGCTGGATCAAGTGGACTAGTATCGTAGAGCAGAGCAGACAGACCTCTGGTTGTAAGGAGTGACGCGATTAGCCCAATGGTGACTCCCGTACTGGACAGCCGCAAACAGCGCCGGAAGACCAGCCCAAGCAGGTTCCCACGGTTTGCTCCCAGCGCGATACGCACGCTAAACTCCTGCGTCCGCTGCGCAGAGTTATAGGCGAGCAGGCCGCCGATTCCAAGCGTCGCTAGCAACGTCGCCGCAATGGCGAAAGAAGTTAACAACCAAGTCCGAAAGCGCTCCGCTGATAACGATTCATTTAGGATTTCATCGACAGTTTCGATATGGCCCACTGGGAGACTAGGGTCAAGTTGACTTACTTGGTGCCGGATCGCGCTCGCCAGCGATAGCGGATTAACCGAGGTCCGGACGACCACGTCCATTGCATTCACCCAATTGCTGGGAGTTGTGAAGAGGGCCAGGCGTGGCGATTTGCTCGTCAG
This sequence comes from Bryobacteraceae bacterium, assembly GCA_039583505.1. GTDB lineage: Bacteria > Acidobacteriota > Terriglobia > Bryobacterales > Bryobacteraceae > Bog-105. Next base: position 561 of record JAVKSW010000423.1, read on the forward strand.
TTTTGTCTTGATGTCCGCAACCACGCCGACCACTGTCAACCAGGGCTCGTCATTCATCGGATCGTCAACCCCGAACTTGACATGCTTGCCGATGGGATTCTCGTCCGGCCAAAGTCGCTTTGCCAATCCCTCCGAAATCACCGCGACATGCGGCTTTCCTATGTAGTCGGCGAGCTCGAGTAGACGCCCTTTGAGTAACCGCACGCGGAGAGCGGCCAGGGCATCGCCGAGGCAAAAAAGGGTATCCGCCCGTTCGCTGTGCCTGGCGTGACCTTCCGCTGACAGCAGCACATTCGAAGTGGAGCTCATGGGAAGATCTGAAATCGCGCCGGTTTGCCGAACGGCGGGCAGCGCGCTCAGCCGCGCAAGCAAGCGGTCGAACAGGCTCTTGATCTGGTCCGGCGTTTTGTAAGTCGTGTCTGGCAGTGCAATCCGCATGCTGATGACATGCTCCGGCCGGAACCCCGGATTCGCCGCATTTGCCTTGACGAAACTAGACAGCAACAATCCGGCGGTGGTCAGCAAAAGGAACGCCAGGCTGAATTGCACGATTACAGCCCCGGACATGATCAGCCGTTCGCGCTTAGCTTGGGTGGTCGTGCGCCCTTCGCCTCGCAGTTGACTCGCGGCGGCGCCGCGCATCGTCTCAACGAACGGCACAAGACAAAATAACAGCGGTGTAGCCAGCGTGACCGCAGCCACAAAAGCCATAATTCGCCAGTTCAACCCGATTTCGTTCAACCGAGGCAGAGTGTCGGGAGCGAAGCGAATCAGCAGCGGTAACGTCCAGAATGCCAAACAGAAGCCGATCGTACCGCCAGTGATCGAAAGCAGCAGCCCTTCGGTTAGCGTTTGCCTCGTGAGACGCCAAAAGCCTGCACCGAGAGCGGTCCGAACCACGAACTCCCGTCGCCGTGCGACCATTCGGCTGATCATCAGATTTGCAGCGTCAGCACAACCGATCAGCAGAACGATTCCCACTGCCCCCAGCAGCAGTAACAGAGGGCGTTGCACATTCCCGGTAAACTCTTCCCGGAACGGGATTACCTGAGCCTCTAGCGAGAAGTTCGGGAGATGTTGAATCATCTGCTTTATGCGAGTAGGGTAATTCTCCGCGAGACGTTTGATTAACCCCCGGACTTCCGCGTTTGCTTGTTGGACTGTCACGTTCGGCCGTAAACGAGCGATCATGCTGTAGTCGAAATTGCTAACCGTTTGCTTCCGGTCTTCATTACTCCAGGAAACAGGCACAAACAATTCCGCCGGATCGTTATTAAATCGTGATCCATGGATAGGGAATGAGAACGATCGCGGCATAAAGCCGATCACCTGATAAGGAGTTCGGTCGAGAAAAATTGTTCGCCCAAGCCCTTGCTCCGGCGTCCCAAATAAGCTGCGAGCGAATCCTTCATTCAATACGACAACTCGCGTCGAACGGTCATCTTCTTCCTGAGTAAATGCCCGGCCCGCGGCGGGTGAGATTCCCAGAACCTGGAACATTGAGGCCGAGAGAAGCGCTCCCTCTATGCGTCGCGGCTGACCGGCGCCCGAGATCTCATATTCTTGGGTCCGATAGACGCCCGTTGACGCAAAAGAGCGGTTGTTTGCCGCGACAAATAGATAGTCGGGGCAGGAGAACGGCAAGACCGGGTATCCCAGGGCGGGAACTCCCTCGGTCACTGAGACGAGGCGCGCCTGATCCGGAAAGGGCAGCGGCCGGAATAGGACTGTATCAACCACGGAGAAGATAGCCGCGTTAAGACCGATGCAAAGAGCCAGCGCAGCAACAGTGACGATCGTGAATAGCGGTGCTTTGCACAGCGCGCGAAATGCGAATCGGAAATCAGTAACAGTCTCTTCCAACCACCGCACTCTACGCGCATCGCGAGACTCATCGAGATCGCGTTCCACTCGCGATCGGTCGAACAAGGATTGGAGTCGAAAACGCACCGGTAAGCTATAGCTGAATCTTCAAACTTTGCAAGATTTTCTGGAAAGTGGGCCGAAGCGTTTCGAAATCACGGGTAGGCGCCACAAAAACGAAATACCGCAGGCGACCATCGGGCTGCTGGAACGCGATCACCCAATCATGCTCGCCTTTGCCGTTATTTCCCGACGGATTGTCGAAATCTACACTCCGGCCGGTAATACCGTTCACCATCACGTCGCTTTGCGCACCTGGCACGATTCCGGCATTGTCACGAGCAATCTCATCAATCAGTGCATCCAGCGCCGCACCGCCGCGCCCGCCCTGTTCCGGCCGATAGCGGTCTGTCAGCATTCCATAAACTACGTTGCGGGTGCGACCGTCGGGTGATGGCGTAATGCCGCCAGGAGGACCTAGCATCGCAGCGATGCGGTTTCCATAACCCGTCCAATTCCCTGGAAGGTCAAGGGAGAAACCGGCGCCCGAGAACGCTTTCCACGGCCCGGAAGTATTCAGGTCGGGCGCCGTCGATGCCGCTCCTTCGCTCACTACTCGATTCACGGTTCCGCCTACCGTCTGGCTCGGGCTCTGCGTTTTCCAAACGCCGGAGGAAACCTCGCGTGCGGTATAGGCGTGCATTCCGGAAACTTGCGCCTTTATTCGCGTGAATGCCGGCGTGGTGGTGACGTAATGAGCGCGCGGTACAAACGAATCAATCTCCTTATCGATGTACTCCGTGCGGTTCCCCGGATTCGGGTGGTCGCTCAAAAATTGCGAGCCTCCCTC
>JAVKSW010000424.1:0-3259 GCA_039583505.1 Bryobacteraceae bacterium
TCACCAGAAAATCGCGCCGGTAAACGTACAGTCCAATGTGCTTGAAGAACAGCGGTAATCCACTGCGGCCGTCGCGCTCGTACGGAATAGGGCAACGCGAGAAATAAATCGCATCGCCCAGAAGATTAGTGACCACTTTGACCACGTTCGTATTGACGATGTCGGTCGGATCGACAATGCGCTTCTTCAGTGTGCCCATGGCAACCGATTCGTCTCCGTGTACCGAGAGAATCGCCGCATCGATCGCTTCGGGATCGATCAGCGGTTCGTCGCCTTGAATGTTCACGTACAGCGCGGCCTTTTCGGAGAACGCGATTTCAGCCAGCCGGTCCGTCCCCGAAGGATGATCCGCGCGCGTCATGCGCACGCGTCCGCCAAACTGCCGGACTGCGGAAGCTATGCGTTCATCGTCGGTCGCCACCAGCACGTCGTCCAGATAGCGCGCCCGTTGCGCACGCTCATACACGTGCTGCAACATCGGCTTATCGGAGATGAGGGCGAGAGCTTTTCCGGGGAAGCGGGAAGAGGCAAATCGGGCTGGGATTATACCCAGGATCCGCGTCTGCACAACCGAGTATAGCACTTACTTTTGAGCGTTTGAAGGGTGTGGAACGTGCGGTTCGATGCGGCTGACGCAATCCGTCTGCGTTGACAGAAAGCCGGTTGAATCACTACACTTTCGGCATGGAAGTGGATTTCACGCCGGAACAGATTGAGCAGCTTTCCCAGATCGCCACGTATCACGGCACGAACCCCGCTCAGTTGGTGAAGGATGCAGCTCTACGAGTGCTTGCAGAAGACAGGCTCTTTCTCGAAGCTGTAGATCGTGGTATTGAACAAGCCGACCGCGGTGACCTGGTCGACCATGAGGAAGTCGTCGCCCGTTTTGAGCACAAATACGGCGCTTGATGCGCATTCGCTGGACCCCGGAAGCAACTCGCGATCTCGATTCCATTTGCAGCCGCATTGCCGAAGATAAGGTCCAAGCCGCGTTGAACGAGAATTGTGTAACAGTGGAGCCGATGACGGCTCGACCGGCACATCCAGACGACGCGCAAGCGATCGCCACCATCTATAACCAAGGCATCCAGGATCGCATCGCGACCTTCGAAACGCGGCTTCGGACCGCTGATGACATCCGCGCCTGGTTCGATCGCCGCCATCCCATTGCCGTGGTCGAGCGCGACGGCCGCATCATCGCTTTCGCTGCCATATTCGATTACCGCCCGCGCGCCTGTTATGCAGGGATTGCGGAAGTCTCGATTTATGTCGATCGCGATTTTCGCCGCCAGGGCGCCGGCCGCCTTGCACTCGCAGCCATCATCGACTTCGCCGAGGCGGCCGGATTCTGGAAGCTGCTCTCGCGCATCTTCCCGGAGAATCACGCCAGCCGCAAGCTCATCGCCTCGCTCGGGTTTCGGGAGGTCGGCATTTACGAGAACCACGGCTCGCTCGACGGCGTATGGAAAGACGTCGTGATCGTCGAGCGCTTGATCCCCGCCAACCTCCGGTAGCCCGGCGTGCGCTACTGATGTTTCAAGGCATCGTGCACGCTCATCCGTGTCGCGCGTCGCGCCGGCACCCACCCCGCTAGCAGAGTGCACAATGCCAGCAGCAGAAGCGCTCCCCCGTAGATCGCAGGCTGGCGGAACGATATGCTTTCAACCTGATGGCGAACAATCGATAGCGCGAAGTAGGTCAACGGCACGCCGAGGACAATTCCGCCGGCCAGAATCACCAGGGCCTCGCGCAATACCAGCCGCACGATATCTGAAGGAGTTGCTCCGCAAGATACCCGAACTCCGAACTCAAAAATCCGCAACGATGCACTATATGCCACGACGCCATAAATTCCGACCGACGCAATCACCACAGCGAGCAGCGCGAAGGCCGCGACTAGCACGGTCATCGCGCGCTCCCCGGACGCAAACTCCGCCATGCGGGATTGCATGGGTGCCACATCGTATGAGCCGATCGAGGGTGCTTCCTGACGCACGATTTCTCGAATGGTTCGCTCGGATAGAGCGGGACCAGCCGTCCGTACGTAGTAGGTGATGTCCGTCGCTCTTTGTGCCTGCTGGGCTGACGTGTAGACCAGGGAAGCATTCGCTCTTCGCCAGGATTGATGGTAATCCGCCACTACGCCAACCACCGTTGCCAGCCAGTTCGGATCGAAGCCGTTGAACATGGTTACCGTTTGGCCGATCGGATTCGCGTTGCCGAACAGCTTGCGCGCCATCGTCTGGTTGAGAATGACGACGTCCGGTGTGTTCAGACGATCCCGTTCCTCGAACTCTCGGCCGGCGACCACTGGAATTCCGAGCGTGCTGAAATAGCGCGGGCCAATCATGCTTCGTATCCCGCTCTGGTGCTTAGCACGCGCGGCGGGGCTCGTTCCCGGGATCACCACCGCGGCATCCGCTCCTTGCGGAAACGGCCCTCCTGTCCCATATGTGACTCCCTCGACACCGGCCGTCTCCTTCAGCCGGCGCGCAATGTTTGTCCACAGCAGCTGGGTGCTCTGCATTGTCGAATCGGCTAACTTTGCATCAATCGAAAAAACGGTCAGGCGCTCCGGATTAAAACCGACCTGCACGCTCACCAGCTTGTGCAAAGCCTGGGCAAACAGGCCCGCTGCGATGGCCAGCATCAGCGACAAAGAAATCTGCGCGGCTGCAAGTGTCCGTCTTGTGAAGACCTGAGTTCTTGTCGCGCTGTGCCTCAGCGCTGCCTCGTTCAATCCCGCTGACAAGTCCAGCCTGGCGGCTTGCCACGCCGGTAATAGGCCGACCAGCAGTCCGGTGGCCAATGCCGCTGCCCAATGCACGCCGAGCGCCCAACCGTGCGGCCGGTAAATGAAGGCGCCACCTCCGTCCATGCGACCCAGGTGCGCGAGGAGCTTCGCGCCCCATCGCGAGATCCAGAGCCCGAGAGCCCCGCCTGCTATCGACAGCAGCAGTGTCTCGAGCAACTGTAGTCGCATCACTGCGGTGCGCGTGGCACCCACCGCGTAACGGATCAACGTCTCCTGCGTGTGCCGGATGCCGCGCACGAGCACCAGTCCCGCTACATTAATTGCGGCCAGACAGAGCACTGTCAGGGTTATCCATTGCAAGACTCGCAGCGGCTCGTCCCAGCGGTCCAGCACCGCGTGAACACCGTGCGAGGCCGGCACAAGGAATAAATGCTCGTGCGATAGCTCGTTGAGGTATTCCTGCGATTGTGCTCCTTCGCTCGCCAGCTCCTGGCGCACAGCCGC
>JAVKSW010000425.1:0-3255 GCA_039583505.1 Bryobacteraceae bacterium
ACCCGTACAGCCGAAGGCGTCTGAACCTTATGCGATCCCGGCTTGTCGGGCCGTTTAGATCTACACATCGCCGTTACAGGGGCGCAATTCGGGAACGATCGTACGATCGGGCCGGATCTGGCCGTGTCCGTATGATTTTGGAAGCTTGATCTCGACAGAGAACTGCATCCACTCGATCTTGCCGGTTTTGCCTTGTGAGCTATCCTCGGGGTGCGTGATCTTGTACTTCCTAATCCAAAGATGCCCTTGGCCTAACGGCGAACTCCCAAGTTTAGCTTGAGCGTCCTTGATTTCCTGATCCGTATGACCATCTCCCCAGAGAACAATTTCTAGGCGCTCCGACTCCGCTCGGTAGTCCGCACAATTAGTCACAAAGTAAAACTCACGGGGAGAATCATCCATCTCGTCTTGTGCCGTCCATCCGTATGACTCGTCAATATACAGCTGTCTATGTGCGCGATATGGGGCATTCACGACTGATGCGAATTCTTTGCAGTCGCCTTCGGTTTGTGTCGGCACAATAGCGATTGTCCAGCCCGTCATGTTGGGGTCACGCCAGGATTCGGGCTCCAGGACGAAGGAGAGCGAGGAGCTAACGGAGTGCCGGAAGTCTTTTCCGTTCCAGACCTCACCCGAGAAGCAGATTGCTCCTAGAGCACAGTTCGGGTTGCGACCGGGCGACCTTCGAGGTGCAGTAATCGTTTGTTGAGCTTGGAATGCAGCTGTACACACGAGGGTTAGAATCGCCGCCCGCAGGAGTCGCATAATATCCTCGAGTCTGCCACAGCGCTTACCCGACCCGTAGCTCTTATGTGTCAGCTGCTCGCAACGAATCGGCACTCAATATGTCCGCGCACCTCACCGACTCTCGGCGATCCGGACAGAACAGCGAATAACTCCGCCCTGGTCGTGAAGGGTAGACGAATCGCGCCGGCCGAACGGTCCGACATGAGCGCCGTCAGTTCCGTAAGATGAAGCTTAGAATCCGGAGCCTTGTATGAGTTCACCGAGCGATTTCAGATTCGCGCTACGAACGATGTTGAAGTCGCCTGGTCTGACAGCGGCGGGAGTCGTAGCGCTGGCCATGGGCATCGGCGCAACCACGGCGATTTTCAGCCTGGCGGATTCCATGCTTTTCAAGCCCTTGGCGTTGCCGGACACTCGGGGCGTATACGCGGTGATGGAGACGCCTCCGGGCAAACCGGAGTTGCCGAACACGGTGGCACCCGCCGATTACGTCGACCTGGCGGTGCAGACGCGTTCGTTCGAACGAATCGCAGCGTTCGAGTGGTGGGGCATGAGTCTGACCTCGACGGGATATCCGGAAAGTCTTTTGGCGCTGAGGGTGTCGAAGGAATTCTTTCCGCTGCTGCGAGGCAATGCCATGCTTGGGCGCACGTTCCTTCCAGAAGAGGACCAGCCTGGACATGAGCGCGTGGTGGTGTTGAGCAATCGTTTGTGGCGCAGCCGATTCAATGCGGACCGCAGCATCGTGGGACGCACCATCCAGCTCGATCTGAAGAGTTATACGGTGGTCGGCGTTATGCCGAAGGACTTTGAATTTCCCACTGGAATCGATATGTGGGCTCCGCTGGCGCTTGACGAGCGGGCGAAGCACGTGCGCGACACGCGCTCGTTGTTCTTGATGGCGAAGTTAAGACCGGGCGCAACAGCCGGCGAAGCGCAAGCGGAATTGCGGACCATCGCGAAACGGCTGGAAGCTGCTTACCCGGACACGAATCACGGCTGGGGTGTGATGGTGATGCCGGTCCGGGAAATGATGATCGGCAATCTGACCACCCAATATATTCAGATGCTGCTGGTGGCGGTCGGTTTTGTTTTGCTGATTGCGTGCGCCAACGTTTCCAATGTTCTGGTGGCGCGGTCGATGGCACGACAAAAGGAGATCGCGCTGCGAGTGGCGTTAGGGGCGGGACGCTGGCGTATTGTCCGGCAACTGTTGAGCGAAAGCATGGTTTTGTCGGGACTGGGGATGCTGGTCGGACTGGTGCTCGGGTATTGGGAGATTCGCATGATCGTGACGGCCATGCCGGTCAGGATGGCGAGACACATACCGAACTGGGACAAGATTTCTTTGGACTGGCGCGCGCTTCTGTTCACGGCGGGGGTGGCGGCGGTATGCGGCGTAGTATCGGGGCTGTTCCCTGCCCTGCGGTCTTCGCGGCCGGATCTGAGTGGGACGCTCAAGGAGGGGGGACGCGGCTCATCGCAGGGGCAGGCGCACCACCGGCTGAAAAATGTTTTGTTGATCGGCGAGATCGCGCTATCGCTCATGCTGCTGGTGGGCGCGGGATTGATGGTGCGAGGGGTAGACAGCCTGCACGGGAGTATGGATGCGTATCAGCCGGATCATATTCTTACGTTCCTGGTGAACCTGCCCGATACACGCTATAAGACTCCGGCACAATCTCGGCAGTTCTACAGCAACGCAGTGGCGAGCTTGGGCACGATTCCGGATACCCGGGATGTCTCGGTCGCTTCCACGGTGCCTTATTCGGATATCAGCAACTCTCGTACATTCACGATTCAAGGCCAGGTGCGGGAGCGCGGCGCGGCGACGAACGCGATTGTGCAGACGGTGAGTCCGGAGTTTCTGAAGCTGATGCGCATCCCGCTGCTCGACGGCCGATTCGTGACGGGCAGCGATGACGAGCACACACAGATGGTGGCCGTGATTTCGCAATCGCTCGCGCGACGATATTGGCCTGGGCAGAATCCGATTGGACGTCACCTGAAGCTGGGTGGGCCCGAGTCGCAGGAGCCCTGGCTGACGGTGGCCGGTATCGCGGCCGATGTCCGTTACAACTGGTTCGATCGAAGCCTGCCGTTTACGATTTACGTACCGTTCGCGCAACATCCGCAATCGTTTACTTATGTCGCGCTGCGAACAACAGATCCGGAGAGGCTGATTCCTTCGGTCCGGAGCAGGATCGCGAAGCTGGACCCCCAGCTTCCGATATCGGACGCGGAATCCTATGCCGAACTCATTCGCGAGTCCTTGATGGGACTTTCCTATATGGCGGTGATGATGACCGTGCTGGGAGTGATGGCGCTGGGTCTGGCGTGCGTGGGCGTGTACGGCGTGATGGCGTACTCAGTCACTGAGCGGACGCGAGAGATCGGCATCCGCATGGCGCTGGGGGCCAAAGCACGCGACGTGGTGGCGATGGTCTTGCAGCGCGGGGCGATCGTGACGGGCGTGGGTTTGCTGATTGGCCTGGTCTGCTCGCTCGC
>JAVKSW010000426.1:0-3255 GCA_039583505.1 Bryobacteraceae bacterium
TCCTATCGACTGAGCTGTATCGCGGCGACCCTCGGCGCCGTGTTATGTGCAGGAACGCAAGCCGGGGCGACGACGATTAACGTTACTACGGACGGAAACACATGGGTTAGCTCGCAATACATCACGGGGAGCCATACGCTCGTGGACTTCTCCGGGATCACGTCCATCAGCACTTACCCTTCCGGATTCTCAAAGGACGACTTTGAAATCACTGCCATGCAGGGCTCAACGGATAAGTTGCAGGCGGCCTACACTTCTAGCGGGGGTACCCTGGGTCTTGAAGGCATCTCGGCCGGCTCGCTCCTGGTACAAACACCGACCGGCGGCGAAAACGCTCTTTACCTGGGCATCGGCACGTCGGGCAGCGGCTTGCTCACGCTAAAGTTCACTTTCGCGGATGGCACTACCGCGACATACACTCAAACGGACGGATTACCGCCCGCGGGAGGTTCCGGCTGGTTCGGGATCTCGGCTTCAGAAGAAATTTCCTCAATAGCACTCTCGAGCAGTGCCACCTCTCCTATTCTCACGGCCCTCTACTTCGCGAGCAGTTCCTTGCCGCAGGATCAAACTCAGAGTCCCACTCCCGAAGCGTCGACACTCCTCCTCACCTGTGGCGGGCTGCTGATTCTGTTTGGCTCTGGCCGAGCGCTCATCTATAAAAACATTGTTTGACGACGGGGTGATCCTCCCCTCTCCGTCGATGTGCAAAGGGACCGTCCTCCACGGTCCCTTTTTTTGATGACGGGATCGCCTCCGTGGTGGTGACTTGTCGCGGCAGCGTTCGTTCGCCCGTTGAGAAACCGCTCCTTCTAGTCGCGGCTCAGCCCGGGGCTAAGGAGGCACTCCGATGAGAAGTAGCGTGTTACCGTAGTGGCTGAATTTGCATGGCGTGGTTCACACGGCAGAAGCCGTCGATCGAAGGCGACCCGGCCAAAGACGGCGAAAAGAACGTGCGCACCGAAGGGCTGTGGCAGAAGTGCGAAGCGTGCGGAGAAATCATCTGGCGCAAGGCCGTCGAAGATAATCTACAGACCTGCCCGAAGTGCGGCCATCATTTTCGAATCGGCGCTGCCGAGCGTCTGCAGCAGCTCTTCGACGAGGGCACATACGTAACGCACGATTCGAGTCTGCGTTCTTCCGATCCGCTCCACTTCGTCGATTCGAAGCCCTACTCGCAGCGTTTAGACGAGATGCGCAGAGCCACACAACTACCCGATGCGGTGATCTGCGCGAGCGGGCTGCTAGACGGGCGGCCGGTGCAAATCTGCGCGCTGGAGCTGAAATTCATCGGCGGCAGCATGGGGGCGGTTGTCGGCGAGAAAATTACGCGAGCGATTGAGCGCTGTCTTGCGGAAAAGACGCCGCTGGTGATCGTCTCCGCCTCCGGAGGCGCGCGCATGCAGGAAGGCGCCATCAGCCTGATGCAACTCGCGAAAGTGTCCGCCGCCCTGATGCGGCTGCACGAAGCGGCACTGCCCTATATCAGCGTTCTGACCGACCCCACCACGGGCGGCGTGACCGCCAGCTTCGCCATGCTCGGAGATCTGAATATTGCCGAGCCCGGCGCGCTGATCGGATTCGCGGGACCGCGCGTAATCGAGCAAACGATTCGACAGAAACTGCCCGAAGGATTTCAGCGCAGCGAGTTTCTGCTGGACCACGGATTCCTGGATGCAGTGGTCAAGCGGCCCGATCTGAAGAACTACATCAGTCACGCACTTCATTTCTTCCTCAGCTAGTGCTTAAGGATGCTGCAACTCAGCGGAGCGGGTAAGCGCTTCGGCCACAAACTGCTGTTCGAAGATCTCGACTGGCTCATCACGCCCAAAGAGCGAGCCGGCCTTGTCGGCGGCAATGGCACCGGCAAATCCACTCTGCTGAAGATCCTTGCGAACCTGGAGCAGCTTGACTACGGCTCTCTTTCCGCGACGAAGGGTATCCGCGTCGGCTATCTGCCGCAGGATGGCCTGCGAATCGGCGGCCGAACCGTATTCGCCGAGTGCATGAGTGTGTTCGCGGGAGTAACCGACCTCGAGCAAGAGCTGGAAGCCCTCACGGCACGGATGAGCGAGATCGACCCAGCGAGTTACGAATACCACCAGGTGGCGGGGCGGTTCGAGCGGGCGGACAGCGAGTTTCGCGCTCGCGATGGATATACGCTCGAGGCGCAAGTGGGCGCGGTGCTGGCCGGTCTCGGATTCCCCAAGCGGGATTGGCTGCGGCACACGGACGAGTTTTCCGGCGGCTGGCAAATGCGCATCGCGCTGGGGAAGCTGCTGCTCGAAAAACCCAATCTACTGCTACTCGACGAGCCCACGAATCACCTGGACCTGGAGGCGCGGAATTGGCTCGAGGAGTATCTGACGAATTATGAATTCGCGTACGTGCTGATTTCGCACGATCGCTATTTCCTGGATGTGACGGTCAAGAAGATCATCGAGATCTGGAATAAAATGGTTCACTTCTACACCGGCGGTTACGAAAAGTACCGGCAGCAGAAGGCGGAGCGCCTGGCTCAACTCGAATCCGCGTACAAAAATCAGCAGGACAAGATCCAGCAACTGGAGGCGTTCATCAGCCGGTTCCGGTATCAGGCTACGAAAGCCAAGCAGGTGCAGAGCCGCATCAAGGAACTGGACAAGATAGAGCGCATCGAATTGCCGCCGGAGGAAAAGACAGTTCACTTTTCGTTTCCGCAGCCTAAGCCCAGCGGCCGCGTGGTTGCGCAATTCAAGAACGTCGCAAAGAGCTACGGCGCACACCAGGTCTTCAGCGGAGTTAACTTCACGATCGAGCGCGGTGACCGCATCGCCTTGATTGGAGTGAACGGCGCAGGGAAATCGACGCTGATCAAGTTGCTCACGGGAACGGAGCCGCTCAGCGCCGGAGAATACACGCTGGGGCACAACGTCGAGCCGGATTATTTCGCGCAAGATCAATACAAAGAACTGGATCCGAACGACCGCATTCTGGATAATCTGAGCGAAGCGGCGCCGCGCACTACTCAGACGGAGCTGCGCAATCTGCTGGGTTGTTTTCTCTTCAGCGAAGACGACGTTTTCAAGCGCATCGAGGTGTTGTCGGGTGGCGAGCGCAATCGCTATGCGCTGGCTCGCATGCTGCTGAAGCCTTCCAACTTTCTGTTGCTGGATGAGCCTACCAACCATCTCGATCTGCGGGCCAAAGATGTTTTGCTCGAGGCTCTCGAGGAGTTCACCGGCACGATTGTGTTCGTGTCGCACGACCGTTACT
>JAVKSW010000427.1:0-3234 GCA_039583505.1 Bryobacteraceae bacterium
ACTTACACTCTCGATGGAGGGATTGTAGAACGGAGTATCATTTCGCTCGATCGAGCGTCTACAGGGCAGTTGAGGCGTATGTATGAAGTTGCAGTTGCAAGGCGCAGTCACACTCGTGCTGCTGTCGTCCGGTTCGCTCTTCGCGGATAGTTTCTCCCAAGTCAATCTGGTTTCGGACATTACGGGACTGGCGGCGCAAACCGATACAAATCTAAAAGACCCGTGGGGGATCGCGTTCAGCACGACGAGCCCTCTCTGGGTTGCCGACCGGGCAAGCGGCGTCGCGACCGTCTATACGGGAAGCGGCAGCAAAATCGCTCTGGTTGTGACGGTTCCTCCAGGTACGGCCACTACGGGGCCTACAGGACAGGTGTTTGCCGGCCCTGGCACCGCATTCCGGGTGAATGGCGGGTCGGCCGGCTTCCTCTTCGATACGCTCGGCGGGACCATCGATGCCTGAAACGGCAGCCTGGGCACGACGGCAGCGGTTGTCGCAACCACGGCGGGCGCCCGATATGAGGGGCTCGCAGTCGCTAACAACACACTGTTTGCGGCGAACTTTGTTAACGGCGGCGGCGTGAACGTGTTCAATTCGAGCTACGGCATGACCGGTACGTTCAACGATCCCGGAATTCCAACGGGTTACGCTCCATATAACGTTCAGTATTTAAACGGTAATTTATACGTCGAGTACGCGAAAGTGAATCCCGTCACCGGCATACCGGTGGCGCCCTCCGGCGCCGGTGGATATGTGGACGTATTTGACACGAACGGGCACTTCGTGCAGCGCCTCATATCCAACGGACAACTGGATGCACCTTGGGGAATCACGATGGCGCCGGCCGCGTTTGGAAGCTTCGGCGGCGATCTGCTGGTAGGCAATTTCGGAAACGGCGAGATCAACGCGTATAGCCCTACCACGGGCTCCTGGCTCGGTACGTTGATGGATACTTCCGGAAATCCGATCGCGGACAGCGGGTTGTGGGCGCTCGATTTCGGAAACAGTTCCGCCAATCCCAATGCCTTGTATTTCGCGGCCGGGATCAATCGCGGAAATGACGGTCTATTCGGCGATATCCAGGCGGTGCCCGAGCCCGGCGGTTTGGCTCTGGCGATCGTTGGAATGCTGTTCCTGGGCGGTTATGCCGGACAGCGGCGGCTTAAGCGCAGCGAATAGCAGTTGATGATCTTCACAAGCCTCTTGTTGAAGTTGAAAAGGAGCAGTTATGAGAAGAGGCCAATTTGCAGTTTGGACGTTTGCGTCTATCAGCATTGTTTCCTCGGTCGGGCTTATGGCTGAGGAATGGCACCGAGGCTTGGACGACAGGGCGGAGTGGCCGCTCATGGGACAAAACCTGAGAGACACCCGCAGCCAGCCCGATGAACACATCGTCAACGCTTCGAACGTAAGCCGGCTTCGTCCGAAGTGGGTGTTCACTACGTTTGGAAACGTATCCAGTGCGCCGTTCGGGGATGTTTCCGCTACTCCGACCGTGGCCGGCAACGCGGTCTATTTTCCGGACTGGGCAGGGTATCTATATGCGGTAAACAAAGACACCGGCCAACTGATCTGGAGCCAAAACATATCCACTTACGATGGGTTCAATACCGCGATCTCGCGGGTGAGCCCAGCGGTGCATGACGACGAGTTGATTCTAGGCGATAACGAGAACCCGAATGCGGTCCACAGTGGAGCGAACGTGATCGCCGTAGACCGTGCGACGGGAAACTTGCGCTGGATCACGAATGTGGAGTCTTATCCAGCGGCCATTATTACGGGTTCGCCCGTCGTGTATAGGGACACGGTGTACATAGGCGTTTCTTCGAACGAGGAATCGACTCTGGCGCATATGCCGAGTTACACGGAGTGCTGTGCATTTCGCGGCAGCGTCGTTGCGCTGGATGCAAGAACGGGCGCGATCCTTTGGAAGACCTACGACATGCCCGACAACCACGGCGCACTGAACCAATACAGCGGCGGCGCTATCTGGCAACCTCCGGCGATCGACCCGGAACGTGGACTCTTATACATCGGCACGGGTAACAACTACACCGTGCCGCCAGAGGTGGAGGCGTGCGAACAGAGAGTACTGGCGGCCGGCGAAACGAACGTGGATTGCACCGCGGCGGACGACTACTTCGACGCGGCGCTGGCGCTGGATCTGCGAACGGGCGCTGTCCGATGGGCGCACAAGCCGCTGAACCGGGACACGGCGGGGTCGGTCGACTGGTATTACAAGGTTGAGCCGTACGATGCGTGGACCACGGGATGCAGAGTCACGCCTGTCCCGATCAATTGTCCGCCGGTTCCGGGACCAGATTACGATCTCGGCGGCTCCGGGCCGAATCTTTTCCGCAACATGGTGGGATTCGGGCAGAAGAGCGGCGTGTATTGGGCCTTTAACCCGGACAATGGCGAAGTGCTTTGGACGACGTTCGTTGGGCCGGCGGGAACGGGCACGCTGGGCGGCATCGAGTGGGGCACCGCGACCGATGACAGCCGAATTTATGCCGAAGTCGCGGATAGCGGCCATGTCAGTTACCAGCTTCTAAACGGCCCGACGATCACTTGGGGGTCTTGGAGCGCGTTTGATGCCACGACGGGAAAGCTGATTTGGCAAAGGGCCGATCCCACGCCTGGAGCACTGGACTTCGGAGCAGTTAGCGTGGCCAATGGAGTGGTGTACGGGGGTTCGCAAGCGGCTCCCGGGTATATGTATGCGTTCGATGCGCGCACAGGAACGATTTTGTGGCAGTACAACAGTGGCGGCTCCGTTCTCGACGGGCCGTCGATCGTGGACGGAGTGGTGTACTGGGGCTCCGGATACCGGATTGGAACGCACAACAACAAGCTGTACGCGTTCAGCCTTCCGGAATGATGAAGACGAGATGGTTGAGATCGGGTATCAGGTTCAGAACACCGAAATTCCAAGCTACAGCAGTTGACACGCTACCCGACGGCCTCCCAACGATCCCGATTCTTGCGACCGTGCACGGCTTGGGGAAAGCTAAACAGATGAACCTTTCAGACACGGTGGGGAAGTTTCTGAGCCTCACTGGCGAGCGCCGGGCGATTGCGGGGTCGGATCGCCGAAGCGATTCGCGACCACGGAAACTTCCGATGGGTCGGAATCTATGATGTCGATCTTGCACGCGGTTTGGTATTCAACGTTGCTTGGAGCGGGCCGAATGCCCCAGCCCATCCGACCTTTCCCGTGACGAAGGGACTCACGT
>JAVKSW010000428.1:0-3223 GCA_039583505.1 Bryobacteraceae bacterium
ACGCCGCGCAGATCTGGTCCATGGGCGATTTCTTCGCCGCTATGGGCATTCCGCTCGAGCGCGGCCGCTTCTTCGACCGCCGTGACAACCGCAACGCGGCGCCCGTCGCCATCGTCAGCAAAACATTCGCCCACCGCTTCTTTCCCCGCGAGAACCCGCTCGGAAAGCGCATGAAATTCGGCTTGCCCAGCTCCAAAAAACCCTGGCTGACCGTGGTCGGCGTCGTCGGCGACGTCAAACAGGGCGCCCTCGACCAGCCCACCGAACCCGAGACCTACACGCCCTACCTGCAGGTCGGCGACGATCAACTGGCCAGCGACGTCACCAACGAATTTCGCGCTGTCAAGATCGTCGCTCGCACCGCCAATGATCCCGTGCTCGAGAGCTCCGCCATTCAGCGCCAGATCCGCCGCCTCGACCCCTCGCTCCCCATTACCGGAATCACCACCATGCAAGCCGCCCTCCACGATTCCACCCGCTCTCAGCGTTTCAACACGGTCCTGCTCGGTGCCTTTGCCCTCGCAGCCCTTCTGCTGGCTGCGCTCGGCATCGCCGGCGTTCTGGCTTATTCCGTCGCTCAGCGCATCTCGGAAATCGGCCTGCGCCTCGCCTTGGGCGCCCGCAAAGCCGATGTCCTGAAACTCGTGCTCACGCGCGGCATGAAGATGGCCTTTCTCGGCACCGCCATTGGACTCCTCTTCTCGCTTGCCATCACTCGGGTTATGACTCGGCTGCTGTTTCAAACCAGCCCCTTCGACCCCTGGACCCTGCTGGCCGCGCCGCTCCTCTTATGTTTGGTAGGTGTAGTTTCCGTCTGGATTCCGGCACGCCGCGCCGCCGCCATCGACCCCATTCAAGCCCTGCGGGTCGAGTAGCTTCGCCTACGTACCGGGAGAGGTCGCGTGCTGGGCTCGCGCTTCGCCTTTTTCCTTGCTCGCTAGCTCGACTCCGCGGCTCACCAGGTCTTCCGCAAAGACCAGCAGTTCTCTGCTTTCCCAGCTCACGCGCACGATCCGATTGTCGTCGTGCTCGCTGTCCACCCGCAGAACCGCGCCTTCCGGTAGCAGCACAAAGCCCTTCTGTCCGTCCCTTGCATGCACGGCTCGCACGGGTTGGGCGAGCCGGAATTTCTTGCCCAGCATAGTGAAAATAAAAATAAGGTCTGAGTGCCCAGTGTAGGCGGGAACACAGCGTTTCGCAAGGCAACACGCGGGCAGAACGTACTAGGCCGCTCTTTTCCGGGACTACGCGACACACTTTTCCAATGCCGCCATCTTATATCGAAGGGATCTCATGGCTACACGTGTGGTGTTAAGTGTCGAAGACGACGATGCGGCCTTTCAGCTGCTCAAAAGCGCCTTTCAGGAAACCCAGCGCGACGTGGATCTCCTTCGGGTCCATGATGGCGATGAGGCACTGCGCTTCCTCCAACGTTCAGGATCTTACAAACACGCCCCCAGGCCCGACATGGTGCTTCTCAATCTCAACCTCCCCAAGAAAAGTGGCGTGGAAGTTCTGACGGAAATCGTCGCTAGTGAATCCCTGCGTTCCATTCCGGTCACCGTATTCACGTCGTCTTCCTTGCATGCCGAGAAGGCCAAGAGCTATGCTTTGGGCGCGCAAGACTTCGTCACCAAGCCGACCACATTCACCGCCCTGGTGGACGTGGTGAAATCTGTCTGCGCCCGCGTCGCCTGCGCCTGAGCACAGCAGTATAAAAAATGCAGGGAGGCGAGGATTCGAACCTCGGTACACAGATGCAGAATCTGTGGTCCTGCCGTCTAGACGACCTCCCGGTTTGCTTTATCACGATAAAGCGAATTGCCGAGCTTGGGAAGGGTTAATGGGTACTGATCGAAGCGGAACATCGCGTCCGGACTGGTCGATAATTCGGCATGACTCTACCCGCCAAACTGAGCCGCGACCATAGGGAGTGGTGCCCATCTGCTCACGAACCTGCTTCGGCAACCGGTACTAGAGCCGAATTGGCTGGTACTTCGTCCTCATCACCGCTCTTGAAAGACGACCAGTCTGACACTAAAATAGACTCGCCTTTCCCAGCAATATCGCGTCACAGCTTTGGTCCCAGTAGCTCCGGCGGGACGAAGGGCGGGCTTGCGCTGCTCGTGCCGTCCTTACGCGACTGAAGCAAATTAGGAGGATGTGTGTCCCGTATCGTTTCGCTGCTCGGCGGCCTCTCGTTGATAGGCCTATTGTTTCTCGGCGCGCGACCAGCGCGTGCCATTACAGTCACAGTCCAGGAATGCACCGTGGCTACTTTCCCTTGTCCTGCAGCCAGCACCACCGCTGGCGGAGTTCGATCGGATGGAGTCGGTCCGCTGGGCGCCAATGCCGTCGACGCTATGCCGTTCAACTTCGGCAACGCCCAGGTGAGCTTTACCGGCACCGTCGCTGTAACTGACATCGGCGGCACGTTCGATAGCCTCCTGGCTTCCGGCACCGCGACGGAAAACGCGACAGCCGTCACCGATTATCTGGACGTCGACATTAGCCAGACCTACGTGACCGATCCTTCGATTGTGGGAGACATTGGAGCCGCGTACGAATTCATGAACGGCACGTGCAACGCGGCCGCGACCGCCGCGGGCAGTTACGTCGCAGGCCGGCTGCACGCCGACGGCACGCTTCTTCCCGTCATGGGCGGTCCCGGCGATTGCGGTGCCTTCACCTACGTGGGAGGCAGCTTTGTTCTCATCACTCAACCCGTGCAGTTCGATGCCTTGGCGCAGTTCGTTTTTAATGCGAGTGCTGCTGTGCAGACCATCGATCTGCCCCTGGGCGAGGACGCCGACGCGCCGGAACCCGCTTCATTACTGCTGCTCGGCCTCGGCCTCGCGGGCTTAGCCTCGTGTGCCATCGCAGCGAAAACGTCAGTGACTTTAGCATCACGGGTATCCTGAACGGTCATCGATCGATCGCCTGCCGACCCTGAAACGGCGCGGTTCCGATTCCTGCCCGATCGAAGCGCAACATCGCGTCCGGACTAGTCCATAATTTCGGCATGACTCTACCCCGGCAAACCGCGACCATAGGGAGTGGTGCCCATTGCCAACGAACCTGCTGCACAACGCACCCGCTCGAACACGCGAGTGTGTGCGTAACAAGAACGTGTTCATGCGCCCTTTCAACAAAGGTTTGGCAGCGATTCCGCAACTCGGACCTACTCGTGCCGCAGCGCTTCCGTCGGCTCGACGCGCATGGC
>JAVKSW010000429.1:0-3218 GCA_039583505.1 Bryobacteraceae bacterium
GGCTTCTGCCTCGGTGATCGACATGCCCCAAACCACGACAGCGGGGACCGTAGAACGCGAGGCTCCATGCTCTGCAGGCAATTGGCCCAGTGCGTCGAGAACCGTTTTCGCGCCTAACCCTTTATCGATGATTAATACGTCGGTCTTCTCAGCCCCGGCGCTTAACATCCACTCGGCGGGCGCCGCGTGCGATGATCCGAAGGCTAAATCTTCAGTCGCTTCCAGCAGGTGAACGAGACCCTTCACCGTGAGCGGCTGTGTCTCACAAATGGAGACAACTTTCCTGTTCTTCTTTGAAAAAACATCCATAGTCTGCCTGAGCTCCTTATCGGCAGGGGGCTCTATTCACTTGAGTGGCAAGAGGTTTATATTGCTCTCGTGACTACTGCTTTCCCCGAGGTACCGGTACAGACTTCCCCGAGGAGTCGAGTAACGCGCATCGCTGCCGGCTGGTCGAACCAGCGACACGTTCCTGCGACGCCATATGCGATCTAAATTCAGTTGCCTCTTTGCGGCCATACCCCTGGCTATGCTCATCGGCTGCAGTCACGCCAGTAAGGAGGAAGCCGACCGCCAAGCGGATCGGGCCAAAGAAAAAACTCGTGCCGGCGCCGAGCGCCTCCGCACCGACGCGCAGAAGCTCGGTCGCGAGGCCAAGCAGGAGGCGCACAGCTTGGGTCAGAATATCGACCACGCGCTGAAAGGCACCGGCCCGGCGCAGAGCGGCACGACGGGACAGGCGGAAGAGAAGCTCAGGCGCGGTGGAGAGGACCTGCGCGCCGCGGGCAGCCAGGCGGCGGTGAAGCTGGACCGCGCGGCCATCGTGGCCAAAGTGAAAGCCAAACTTGCGAGCAACGTCGGCTTTTCGAGCATTACCGGAATCGATGTGGATGCGGCGGGCGGGACCGTGACGCTGCGGGGCACGGTTGCTTCGCAACAGCAGAAAGAGCAGGCCGAGCAAGCCGTGCTCGCAGTGAACGGAGTGAGCAAGGTGGTCAATGAGCTGACGGTGAAACCGTAGCCGGCGAACTCTTCGAGTGAGAGCGCTATTTGAGGTTGATGGTGCCGCGGCACTTCGGCGACCCACATCGGCAAAGGACCGTCTCGACCTTTTTATCAAAGTGATAGTCGATGGTCAGCTCCTCGCCCGGCCGGATATCGCGCACGCTCATATAGAGGATATGGCCTTTCAGGATGCGGGAAACCAGATTCGGCTCACAGGAGTGATTGATGTACTCCGCGCCCGATCCGCCGGCCGCGCCATCGATGGTCCAGTAGGAGTCCAGCGTAAACAAGTAGGTGAGTTTGCTCAGATCGGCGCGACGCTTGGTTTCTTTCCGGCTGATCTTTTCGCCGGTGTATTCGATCACCTTCCGGCCGGCTGGAATAAACTCGGTCGCGTACACGCCCCAGCGATGAATCTTCGAGCGCGCGAGCTTCATGCCGAAGCAGGCGTGATTCGGATCGATTCGAGGAGTGCCGTTCGGTGCAGGCGCCGCAGCGGCCGATGTGGTTGCTGCCATCCTCGACAGATTAGCGGATCTGAAGTGCATCCGCCATTGGCGGATCTACTGAGTCTTTTGCTTGAGAACGCCGACCAGCTCGCGAACGGCATCGGCGCTCTTGGTTAACGCCGCCCGCTCACCGGCTTCGAGATCGATCTCATAAATTTTCTCGACGCCGCCCTTGCCGAGCTTCACCGGTACTCCGACGAACAGCTCGCGAATGCCGTATTCGCCCTGCAAGCAGACCGCGCAAGGAAGCACCTTCTTTTTATCCTTGAGGATGGATTCCACCATCTCTGTGGTGGAAGCCGCGGGCGCATAATAGGCGCTGCCGGTCTTAAGGTACTTCACGATTTCGGCGCCGCCGTCGCGCGTCCGCTGCACAAGCCGGTCGATGGCGGACTGATCCATCAGTTCCGTGAGCGGGATGCCACTCACGTTGGTGCACCGAACCAGCGGGACCATGGTGTCGCCGTGACCGCCCAGGACCAACGCCGTCACATTTTCAAAAGAGACGTTCAGCTCTTCGGCAATGAAGGTGCGGAATCGCGCCGTATCGAGCACGCCTGCCATTCCGATCACGCGTTCCCGCGGAAATCCGGAAACCTTCAGCGCCGTCCAGCACATGGCGTCGAGCGGATTCGTCACCAGGATCAGAATTGCTTGTGGCGATTGTTTGACGGCCTGTTCCGTTGCGCTCTTCACGACATCGTAATTGGCGACCAGCAGATCGTCCCGGCTCATGCCCGGCTTACGGGGGAAGCCCGCGGTGATGACCACGATGTCGGATCCCGCCGTTTCGTCGTAACCGTTGGTGCCTACGATCCGAACGTCGAAGCCTTCCACCGGGGCGGACTCGAGCATGTCCAGTCCCTTACCCTGCGGGACGCCCTCGACGACATCGACCAACACCACATCGGCAAGCTCTTTGGCCGCGATCTTCTGGGCTGTGTTCGCCCCTACATTTCCGGCACCGACAACTGTGACTTTCCTTCTCATCTCGAAACCGCTCAGTATAGCAACGGAGCAGCGCTGGTCGAGTTGGAGGCGCTAGAACTCCAGGCGGATGCTGGCCTGCATCCGGCGCGCGTTGGTTCCGTCGGGGAAGCCGCCGGATGCGGTGTATGTGCCGAGGCCAGTGGCCGGTGAGAGCGTGCCGTGCCCGGTGGCAGCGGTGCCGGTCCAAGTGGCGTTGTAGCCGGTAGAGAGCATCCCTGTGTAGGCGATCGTGTTCGTCAAATTGAACGCTTCGAATTGGAGCAACGTTCTGAAGCGTTCGGAGAACGGCAGGATCTTCGTCAGCCGGGCGTCCACGCGCGTAGTATCGTTCAGCCGAAGCGTGTTCACACCAAACCAGGGAACCTGGCCCGAGCCGTTATAGCCAGTTACAAACCCGGTATTGGCAATTCCCGGATAATTGCTTTGAACGTTGACCGTCTCGGTCAGAGGCAGCGGACTCGCAATCGTGGTGATGGTGGCGAGCTGCCAGTTGTTGACGAAGAACTTAGCCCACAAGCTGGTGCTCCTGGTAAATGTGGGCGACCAGACCCAGTTGATTACCAGCCGCTGCCGTTGATCCTGGCTGGCATCGCCTTTGACGCCGAGATAATTTCCGTTATACAGCGTAGGGGAAGGGCTGCTGAAGAAGTAATTGTTGCTGGAACCGCCCAGATTCGTATCGATGGCATGCGACCAGGTATAGGAAAGCGCGCC
>JAVKSW010000430.1:0-3217 GCA_039583505.1 Bryobacteraceae bacterium
TACCGACCAGAATGCGCCTTTCAACGCTACCTATAGCGTTCCGAATTTTTCTGTTTCCCGGTTTCCGCTTTCGCCTACCGCTCCGGTACCGGCGACCGCTCGTTTGCTCCCCGGTGGCGTTCAACCCGATTTGGAAACTCCGACCCTGGTCTCATGGTCCGTCCGCATCCAACAGGAAATCACGAGGAATACGGCATTTACGGTCGGGTATGTAGGATCGCACGGCTATCACGAACTGATCGGCATCGATGCAAACGAGCCCTTCCCCGTTGTTTGCCCCACCTCGCCTTGCCCCGCAAACTATCCAAGTAACTTTCCACTTACACTTGCGAATACACCCATTCCCGCCGGAACTTATTACGTTCCGACCGCCGCCAAAGCGAATCCGGAGCTCGCGAATACTTGGACTTACTTCTCGGAGGGCGACAGTTCGTACAACGCCTTGCAAGTGGACCTGAATCGTCGCTTTGAAAGTGGTCTTTCGTTCCGTGGAGCTTACACCTGGTCAAAGACTATCGATGACGGCGACTCTTTGAATTCCACCGCCTCGGGCGGCGAGCCGGCGCTTGCTTCGAATCCGTTTAACCTAAGTGCCGACCGCGGGCTCGCAAACTTTGATGTCAGGAATGTGGGAGTAATTAGTGCGGTCTACGCCCTGCCTTTCGGAGAGGGAAAGCAATTCCTCGGCCATGCCGGCCGATTCACGAATGCACTCGCAAGCGGCTGGACCATCGACTCCATTGTGACCGTTCAAAGCGGCTTCCCGTTCACACCTCAGCTCAGTTACAACCCATCCAATAACGGCGACACTCGGAATCCGGTGCGTCCCTTCGTCAATCCCGCTTTCAGTGGTCCGGTGGTTCTGGGCAATGTGAATGAGTGGTTCAATCCAGCGGCATTCGTTGCACCTCCGAACGGCAGCGGGTTTTACGGCAATCTCGGGAGAGACACGTTAATCGGCCCTGGCCTGGCAACCTGGGACTTTTCTCTGCTAAAAGACACACACATCCGCGAGACAATGAACTTACAATTTCGTGCGGAATTCTTCAATCTACTGAACAGGACAAACTTCAACACACCCAACGCAGTCGTGTTCACTCCCACGGGCATCTCGCCCACAGCGGGTGTGATCACAAGTACATCCACGACATCGCGTCAGATTCAATTTGCGTTGAAGTTGCTTTGGTAGACCGTTTCAATTGGTCGGGATCTTGTCCCGGGCCAATTTCTGCGGCAAGGTATCGTTTGTAACATAGGCCGAAAAGCACTTGGTATGGAATATCGGGTACCATATCGCGTGGCCCTAGATAATACGCCACGCGTTCCCGTCTCATGACCGCTCGACCCTCCACCACTTCCCCGCCCGCCTCCGATAGCGCGTTCTTCGGTCATCCCCGCGGCCTCGCCACTCTGTTCTTTACCGAAATGTGGGAGCGCTTCAGCTATTACGGTATGCGCGCGCTGCTCATTCTGTTCATGACCGCTCCCGCGCGTTACGGCGGACTCGGCTTCGGCGTCGCCAAAGCCGGTGTCATTTACGGCCTGTACACGTCGATGGTCTACCTGATGAGCGTGCCCGGAGGCTGGCTGGCGGATCGCGTCTTCGGCCAGCGCCGCGCCGTGCTCTACGGCGGCATTCTGATCGTGCTCGGCCAATTCAGCCTCGGTCTGCGGGCACTGCCGTCTTTCTATTTGGGACTCGCATTACTGGTCTGTGGCACCGGCCTCCTGAAGCCGAATGTCAGCACCATGGTGGGTCAGCTCTATTCGATCAAAGATCACCGGCGCGATGCCGGCTTCTCGATCTTTTATATGGGCATCAATCTCGGAGCGTTCATTGCGCCCTTGTCCGTCGGGTACGTCGGGCAGCGATTGAACTGGCACTGGGGTTTTCTGCTTGCGGGTTTGGGCATGACACTGGGTCTGATCCAGTATTCTCTCGGCCGTCGCTATCTCGCGAAAGCCGCGCTTCATCCCGCATTCTCGGGAAGCCGTCGCGCGCTGGCGACCGCGGCAGCAGTAGCGCTTTCCCTCATCGGTGTGCCGCTCCTGCTCGGTGGAATGGGGATCGTTCACATCACCGCGAAGAGCGTCGGCAATGCCGGTGGCGTGCTGCTCGTGGCAGTCACAGTCGCGGTCTTCGGCTGGCTCTTATCCAGCAAGGAATGGAGTCCGGTGGAGCGCAAGCGGCTGGTCGCGGCGGCAGTGTTGTTCGTTGCCGCCGCGCTGTTCTTTTCGGCTTACGAGCAGGCTGGCTCAACCCTCACGCTGCTTGCGGATCGCAGCACGGATAACCGTGCTTTGGGCCACTCGTTTCCATCCAGTTGGTATCAGTCGCTGCCTCCGCTGTTTGTGATCCTCCTCGCTCCTATGTTCGCGTGGCTCTGGATTCGACTCGGCAAACACGAGCCGTCAAGCCCGACGAAATTTGCCTTGGGTCTAATGCTGGTGGGCCTGGGATTTGTGGTCGTCGGACTCGGAGCCCTGCGGGCCGGTTCCGGCGTGCGCATCAGTCCAATGTGGCTCGTCCTCACCTACTTCCTACATACCTGCGGCGAACTTTGTCTCAGTCCGGTGGGCCTGAGCGCCATCACCAAGCTTGCCCCCGCCAAAGTGGCGAGTCTCATGATGGGCGTCTGGTTCCTGGCCAACGCGATCGGCGATTACATCGGCGGCCGCTTCGGGTCGCTGTATGAAACCTACTCGCCGCAGTCGCTCTTCGCCGTCGTAGCCGCCTTTACGATCGGTCTCGGCATCGTGCTGCTGCTGCTCGTCAAACCCATGAAGCGCCTGATGGCCGGCGTGAATTGAGCCAACCAGTGCGTCTACGTCTTGGCTGAGCTTGCTTGTGGACCCGCCACCGTTGCAACAGAGGTCGTGGTGAGACCCAGAGAGTTTGAGAGCGCTTGGACTGTCATGCCAAGTTCCGCGGCGATCTGTCTGACGCTCATCGCTTCATGCAGCATCAACCTGGCCTGCGCCGTGGCCGAAAGCTTCACGCTGTCTGCTTCTGGTGAGGTAGTTTTTGGGTTGCTGGCCCTTTGTCCCGGGCCCGTTTGCGTGTTTGCGCCGGCATAAGCTAGCGAGTTGCTGGATATTCCGTTCACCATGCTCGGTATCCTCCGCTTCCTGAAACTGTATCGATGAATCCGCGAGAATTTAGATGTTAATCGCATCAAATGTTTCTACTATGCCCGCGGCTAGGGTTCCGTTCAGC
>JAVKSW010000431.1:0-3216 GCA_039583505.1 Bryobacteraceae bacterium
TATTCGCGAACAGAGACATGCGAATGGGCGGTGAAATCGTCGCCGATGGTGCAGCCTTCGTAGAGCACGGCGTGGGGATGAAGCACGGCGTTTGCGCCGACCGTGGTGTTCGGACCAACGACGGCGTAAGCGCCAATGGATGGATTGTTTCCCAAGGCGGCGGTTTCCGCGATGCAGGCGCTGGGGTGAATGCCGGGAGCCGGCTTGGGCGGCTGATAATAGAGCGCGAGCGAGCGGGCGAAATCGTAGTAGGGGTTAGCGGAGACCAGCGTGGCGACGCGCGTGTCTTTCAACCCTTCAGCGGCAATGACGGCGGCGGCACGCACGGATTTGAGTTTGGGCGCGTATTTCTTGTTGGCGAGAAAGGTGAGGTCGCTTGCGCCGGCTTGCTCGATCGTCGACACTCCCGTAATTTCAATCTCCGGATTGCCAACGAGTTCGCAGCCGAGCAACTGGGCGAGCTGGCCGAGCGTAAAAGAAGGCATACAGACGAAATCAAGCTTCGGCGACGACCGGGTTACGCAATTCGCCGATCGCGGGAATTTTGACGACGATCTCATCGCCGGCGCGCAGATAGCGCGGCGGTTTTCGAACAAAGCCGACGCCGGCGGGTGTTCCGGTCGAGATGACGTCGCCCGGCTCGAGAGTGAACACGCTCGAGAGGAACACAAGGAGATCGGGGATCTTGAAGATCAGCTCACGCGTGTTGGAATCCTGCAGAGTCTCGCCGCTGACCTCGATTCGAATGTCGAGATCGTGTGGATCGGAGATCGTGTCCGCGGTGACGATCCACGGGCCCATGGGCGCGAACGTATCGAACGTCTTGCCCATCAGCCATTGCGAGGTGGCGCGCTGGTAATCGCGGGCGGTGACGTCATTCACTATGGTGTAGCCAAAAACATGAT
Source organism: Bryobacteraceae bacterium (assembly GCA_039583505.1). Taxonomy (GTDB): domain Bacteria; phylum Acidobacteriota; class Terriglobia; order Bryobacterales; family Bryobacteraceae; genus Bog-105. The sequence goes on from JAVKSW010000431.1 coordinate 906, forward strand.
CGGCCCAGCTATCGGCCGCAAGGTGGCGCCCTCCGCGTCCGATGACAAAGGCGAATTCGGCCTCGTAATCGGGAGCTTTGGAGACCTTCGGCAGAACGATATTCGCGCCCGGGCCGATGACGGCAGTAGTGAACTTATTGAAGATAGTCGGGACCTTGGGAATCTCGGCGCCCGTCTCTCGCGCGTGATCGCGATAATTGAGGCCCACGCAAATGAGCTTGCGAGGGCGGGGAATCGGCGCGAGAAGTTTTACATCGGCCAATCGATGTTTCGCCTGGGCGGGGGACTGGTCAGCGAGAATCTCGGCTTTGGCGCGGGCGTCGGGACCGGATTCGATGAAGTGAAGCAGAGAAGTGTAGCCCAGAGAGGACAGGTCCAGCACCGTATCGACATCCGAGAAAATTCCGGGACGCGCTTCGCCTGCTATTTCAAACGTGACAAGCCGCATGCTTGTCAGTTTAGACCGTGGCCGGCTACTCGACGAAGTTTTGGAGCGTGCCGATTTCGTCAATGGCGATGCGAATGACGTCGCCGGGCTGCAGCGTGAACGCGTCGGGCGGGATGATGCCAGTGCCCGTCAACAGAAAGCAACCATGGGGGAACGAGGTTTCACGATACAGATATTCAATCAGGGTCGCGGGCGTCCGTTTCATCTGGTCGAGCGTTGTCTCGCCGGAGAACGAGAGCTCGCCGTTGCGCAGGATGTCCATGCGGATACGGCTGTCGGCAGGGAGCGGACCGTCGGAAACCAGAATGCCGGGGCCCAAGGAGCACGACCGGTCATAGACTTTGGCTTGCGGCAAGTAGAGCGGGTTCTCGCCTTCGATATCGCGGGAGCTCATGTCGTTTCCGATGCTGTAGCCGATCAATTTACCGGAAGGGGTGATAAGCAGCGCAAGCTCGGGTTCGGGAACATTCCACTTCGAATCCTTGCGAATGCGCACGGCTGTCTCCGATGCGGCCACGCGGTGCGGAGAATTCTTGAAGAACAGCTCCGGACGCTCCGCTTCGTAAACGCGGTCGTAGAAGCTTCCGCCGCCGGCCGTTTGCGATTCTTCCATGCGCGCCGTGCGGCTGCGGAAATAGGTCACGCCGGCGGCCCACACTTCCTGGGCCGCGATGGGCGCGAGGACAGCGTGCTTATCCGGTGCGGAGGTTGGGGATGCGTGCCCGAGCTGCGATTCAAGATGAGCCCGCAGATCGTCGCGGGTAGTGAGCGCCGCCCAATCGGATTCCGCCAGGCGATACCAGGAGCCGGCCTGTTCGACGAGAGCGCCGCCGGAACTGCGATAGAGTTTCATGCGAATCGGTCAAGACGTTCGGGAGCGCGCGATTTCAGGCGCTTCTTCCACCGCATGAGGAAGAGCGCTTTCCGGTTCGAGGTAGTAACGCGTCAACCCCTCCTTCAGAATTTCCAGCGCCGCTTCCGGTGTATCCGCAAAGCGGAAAAGAGTCAAGTCGGATTCGGAGATGACGCCGTACTTCACGAGCGCATTGAAGTTCAGGATCTCGTTCCAATATTGGGAGCCATACAAGACGATCAGGATCTTGCTTTCCAGCTTCTTGGTCTGCGCAAGGGTGAGAATCTCCGTAAGCTCGTCAAGGGTGCCGAAACCGCCGGGAAACACCACCAGCGCCTTCGCGAGATACGCGAACCAGAACTTGCGCATGAAGAAGTAGTGAAATTCGAAGCAGAGTTCCGGAGTGATGTAGGCGTTCGGGCGCTGCTCGAAAGGAAGGCCGATGTTCAAACCGATGGTCTTGCCGCCGGCGTCGCTGGCTCCGCGGTTCGCGGCTTCCATAATGCCGGGACCGCCCCCCGAGCAGACTACGAAGCGGCGGTGGGGCGGTTCGGATTGCGAGGCTTGCCGGGACAGCGAATCCGACCATTCGGTGAGCAGACGCGCGAGTTCACGAGCTTCCTTGTAATAGCGGCCGAGCGGTCCGTCTTCTTCAATGCGCGCGGAACCAAAGAAGACGATGGTGTCCTGAATTTTCTCGTCGTGAAAGTGAGCGAGAGGCCAAAGATATTCGGACAAAATGCGGAGCGGCCGGGATTCCTGGCTCTGGAGGAACGCTTCCTCCCGGTATGCGACGGGCCGCCGGAGCTCGACGTCCGGCGCGGGCGTGACGCTGTCGTCTGGGCGAGAAGGCAAGTACCGATTGTCTCATCGAGGTTGGGTTGCGGCGCACGACGGGACTGGCGGCCGCGATCTCGCAATCCTGTTAGTGACCCCTGTCCAAAGCCGGCTAAAATGACGTTATGGATTGGGCTGGCTGCGATCTCGTGGAAAGCACGCCCGAGAAGGTC
>JAVKSW010000432.1:0-3206 GCA_039583505.1 Bryobacteraceae bacterium
GATGTGATACGAGCGGCGCAGGAGAGAGGATGCGACGTGGTGCTCGCGCGCTCTGCCTTCTCGCAGAAAATGGCGACGATTTTAGAACGTTACGCGGAATAAGACCCTATCATGCGCATGAGTGTCAACCACGTGATAAGTTCGTTCCCATGAATGAACCGGACGCGCGATTGAGGAGACGCTTCAAAAACGCAGCGGCGATTCTAGCGGTGCTTTCGTTCTGCTCGGCGACACTGGGGCAAACGGGGCAGGATCAGACGCCGCGTCAGTGGTGGAACGCTCGCAGCAACCGGAGTCTGGGAAGGCGCGTTATCAGCGCGAATGCTACAAAACTGCCATTGATCGCGGTGCACGGGAACCGCTTTGTCGATCCGCAAGGAAACCCCGTGCTGTTCCGCGGAGTATCAATCGCCGACCCGGATAAGATTCAAGGCCAAGGGCACTGGAACCGGGAACTTTTCGTGAAGGTGAATGAGATGGGAGCGCGGCTGGTTCGTATCCCCGTGCATCCGATCGCGTGGCGAGAGCGGAAACCGGCGGAATACCTGGCGCTGTTAGATCAGGCTGTCGAATGGTGTACCGATCTCGGGATGTACATCGATCTGGATTGGCATTCGATCGGCAACTTGCACGCGGGGCTTTTTCAAGACCCGATGTATGACACGTCGATAACAGAAACGTTCGAGTTCTGGCGCATCGCCGCAGGCCATTTTGCCGGGAACAACACGGTCGCCTTCTTCGAGCTTTTCAATGAACCAACCACCGCTTCGGATCGACTGGGAAGAGTGTCATGGGAGGACTGGAAAAAGATCAATGAAGATCTAGTCGCGCTGATCAGAGCGTCCGACCGTCAAGTGATTCCGTTGGTGGCGGGATTCGACTGGGCGTACGACCTGACACCGCTGCGCCTGAGCCCGATTGAAGCCGAGGGAATTGGCTACGTCACACATCCGTATCCGCAGAAGAGAACAAAGCCGTGGGAACCGAAGTGGGAGGAAGATTTCGGCTTTGCCGCCGACCGCTATCCGATTATTGCGACTGAGATTGGCTTCAACGCGCCAGCGCCTGGCGCCGTCCCGAACGAGCGATACAGCGATTATGGTCCTTCCATCGTGAAATACCTGGAAAGCAGGGGAATCAGTTGGCTGGCCTGGGTATTCGATCCAAATTGGGGGCCGCGCCTGATTGAATCATGGAACACATTCGCGCTCACCGGATCGGGCGAATTTTTCAAACAAGCCATGCAGGGTAACGCTCAACAAAACCGGACGCCCTGACCGGTATCGCTGGCAAATTGGACAGGCCGAGGCAGAAAACGTTTTGGCACTTGTCATGCATTAGAATTAAACGGCGGAATGCGCTTGCCCTTTGCTTACGCCGTGCCTTGCGGACCTGTCACTAGACGGACCCAGGTACGAGTTGCCCGATGCTGATTTGTCCTGTTTGCTCTTGCTCCAATCCGGACGACTCTCTCTCGTGTGAGCACTGCAATACCCCGCTGGATGCCGAGCTGGGAACGATTGTCATAGAGCCGGAAGATCAGCGGACGACTGACGCTTCCGCTCCCGCTTCCGCCGGAGCGGCGGCGCGACCGGCACGAGCCTTTACAGGCGAACTGGCGAACGGGGAGATTATCGCCGATCGTTACGAAATTATCCGGCGAGTGGGGCGCGGCGGCATGGGCGCGGTCTACAAGGCACTGGACCGCGAACTAGACCGGGTGATCGCGCTGAAAATTATCCGGCCGGATGTGGTCTCGAGTCCCACGGCCATCCGCCGTCTGAAACAGGAAACGCTACTGGCGCGACAGATTGCGCACCGCAACGTCGTGCGGGTTTTCGACCTGGGCATCGCGGCGGGCACGCGCTTCATCACCATGGAGTTCGTGGAGGGCGAGACCCTCCGAACTGTCCTGCACCAGCGCCGGAAGCTGCCCGCCTCCGAAGCTGTGGCGATCATGAAGCAGGTTTGCGAGGGCCTGAAGGCGGCGCATGCCGAAGACGTGATTCATCGCGATCTAAAGCCGGGGAACGTGATGGTGGGACCGGATGGACGCACACGCATTCTGGATTTCGGCCTGGCGCGACCGATTGAAGACACGGGCATCACTCGCACAGGCATGGTGCTAGGCACTCCAGACTACATGTCGCCGGAGCAGGCGCTGGGACAACCGGTGGATTCCCGATCGGACATATTTGCGCTCGGCGTAATTTTTTACGAGCTGTTGAGCGGGCAATTGCCATTTCGGGGCGAAAGCATGATCGATTCGGTGCTGCTGCGTACGCGGCAAGCGGCGCCGGCCATCGATTCCCTGGAGCCCGGTGTTCCGCCGCCTGTCGCGCGTATCGTAATGCGGTGCCTGGAGATCGATCCGGCGCGCAGATACCAGCGGGCGCAGGAAATTCTCGACGACTTACAGGCACGCGCCGCGGAAGCGGGCGCGGCGAGTACGCCGGCAGCTACAACGGTAACAGCCGGCACAATGCTCGGATCGCGTTACCGGATTGAATCGGAAGCCGGTGCGGGGGGCATGGGTACGGTCTATCGCGCAACCGATCTGGAATTGAATCGCACGGTAGCGCTGAAGGTGGTTCGGCCCGATCTCGCCGAGGACCCGGAGACGGTCGAACGGCTGAAACAAGAGATCGCGCTGGCAAGCCGGATCTCGCACCGGAATGTATTGCGCATCCACGATCTAGGGGAAGCGAACGGCGTGCGGTTCGTTTCCATGGCATGGGCCGATGGAGAAGATCTTGGGCAGTTGTTGCGCCGCGCCGCACCGCTCTCAGAGGAGCGTATCGTGCAGCTCGGCAGCGAGATTTGCCAAGGTCTGGAAGCGGCGCACGAGCAAGGGATCGTGCATCGAGACCTGAAACCGACGAACGTGCTGCTGGATTCGACAGGACATGCGTGCATTGCCGATTTCGGTCTGGCTCACAGCATCGATAAGCTGCAGACGCCAGATGCACGGCAGGCTCCGCTGAGTCGTCCAGGCGAGATCCCCGGGACACCGCGATACATGTCGCCGGAGCAGGTGGAGGGGAAGACCTCCGACGCCCGAACCGACATTTATTCGCTGGGGCTGATGCTGTACGAGATGGGCACCGGCAGAATACCGTTCAAGGACGATTCCGTGTTTCAGACCATGGCGCAACGGGTGACGGAGAGCGCGAAGAGTCCGAAGCTGATCAATCCGGCGATTTCAG
>JAVKSW010000433.1:0-3204 GCA_039583505.1 Bryobacteraceae bacterium
AAACGGGACGCGCGGGTCCCGGGCTGGTGATCTTCCCTCGGACGGCGTCATAGAATCGCCTCATCCGCTCGGGTTGAGTCAGATAAGCGGCGGTCGGGCCTTCAATGCGTGAGAGAGCGTCGAAATAGCTGGCCATCCAGCCGTCGTCGGTGCCAATCAGTCTTTCGAAGAACGCTCCCGGAGTATTGGGTGAAACGCCCACCATGGCGCTCCAGACTTTCGGCGAGCCGGGCACCACCGCGACACCGTTTCGAACCTCAAACATGTTGCCGAAGAAGTCCAGCACGTGCGCATACACCTTGAGCTTGGCGGGCGAGGCTTGCTTGCGAAGCGCTTCGGCAGTTTCACGGTTTAGATGCGAGAGACCTAGATACAGACGGCAGATGGAAGGATCGGAAAGGAACGCATCGAGGAAGTCCGGCGCGTTGCGTCCGGAAGCGGCCTGCCAGTATTTCGTGTTGTAGAGAATCGGCACGATGGTAGGAGGATAGGCAAGCTCGAAACGGTGATTGGCGCGCAGGTCCTGCTCGAGCTGGGTCAGTGGAAATGCGGAATCGACAGTCAGGAACGCACGCGTTGGATTGACCGTCTCGAGCACGATATCGCCTCCGCACGATCCGCGCATGCGGTATCCGAGAACCTTCAGCAGATTGCCTGTCTCTTCGCTGTCGCAATTGGGGATGACAATTTTCTGAGCACTGCCGGCCATGGACTGCAGCTCCCGCGCTTGTGCGATATAACGGACCACCAGGCGCAGATATTCGGTTTGCTCCAAGGCTTCATTTCCGGAAGCCTGGAAGCCGTTGGTCACGACGTTACGGGCCAGCGCGGGAAGCAAATCTTCAGGCGCCAGATCGGGCGTGAGCGCGGCCATTCTTGCGAACGAGGCGAGCGGACCGGGAATGACAACCGTCGAATACGACGGAGCCTTATAGTTGTTGCCCGGTTCCGTGAAATCGGTACCCCCGGATGACCGGTACGCGTCGAGATCTCGGGGCAGTTCGTCTTCTCGTCCCTGCATGAAGTCGAGAAGGACAATCTGGCGAAGTGCCAGGGAGCATTTTGCCGGGTCTTTTTCTTCCGCGGCCCACTTTTCGTAAGCTGCGCGACGCCCCGGGTCACCGTGGCGGTCGAGAAACTCGGCGTATTGCTGAGCGGCGGTGGAGTCAGTCTTGGATGCGCGCGTTTGCTGTTCCAAGAGCGAGCGGGCACCAGGCAGATCGCCTGCCGATTCACGCGCGAACACTTGATCTCGCACATCGCGGCCGGAGCCAGCCAAGGCCGGCAGCACCGACAAGCAGGAGGTAAGTCCTATCAGAGCGAACAGGAGAGACGGTGCGCTGGTTTTACGCACGACTCGGGCAAGTACTAGAGTCAAAATTGTATGCCCCCAAACTCGGTTTCTTACTCTAGCACTTGTTTGGCGAGCTTTGGTAGGCCGGTGTAAAAGTTCCGTAAAAGTTGTCGAGATGAGCTGTCGCAGTGGAGCCGTAAGCTGACAAAAGGTTCTGTTCATTTGCGAGATTCGTCTTCGGTCCACGCCACTCTACTCTAGGTGTCCTCCGTACAAGCAAACTGGGCGCAAGTCGAAGTGTCGTCGATTCGGCCGCGCGCGTTGAACAGAATTTTTCCGTACATTTTTCTGGGATTGCTTGCCGCGCTCTACCTGTTTCCGTTTGTTCGCGTCCTCACTTGGGCTCCCGATGAAGGCGTCGCCGAATACGGCGCGCAAATGGTGCTTCACGGGGGCATGCCCGCGCGAGATTTCATCGAGCTTTACGCGCCGGGGTCCTATTACTGGCTGGCGCTGATCTTTAAGCTATTCGGGACCACAGTAATTGCGGCTCGCGGCCTGCTGCTGTTCGAAGGGGTCGCAACGGCGCTTCTGGTCACCTATCTTTCGCGGCGCATCCGCGGCGTCGGCCTGTTTGCGATGGTATTTGTCTTGACCACCTCGATACCCATGGACGTGATCAATAGCCCGCACTACGACGCAAATTTCTTCGCTCTTCTGTCATTTGCAATTTTTCTTTCCGCCGAGCACCGGATCCGACCGGACGGTCGGAACGGCGGATTGAGCTATTGGCTTATGCTGCTCGCCGGCCTCTTGGCCGGCTGGACCAGTTGCCTTCTACAGGAAAAGGGATTTTACCTGGCACTCGCGTTCCTGATTTCGCTCGCGATCCTGCATAAGCGCGAATCGTTGCGCTTTGCGGCGATCGTATTAGCAGGTTTCCTGTTGCCGATTGCAGCCGGTTTATCGTTCTACGCAGCAGCGGGCGCCCTGCCGGATCTGATTTATGCAAATTTCGCGCTGCCGCTGTCCGTTTATCGAGGGATCAATGCTGCGCCGTACGGCTATCCGCTTTGGGAGAAAACGTTACCGGTGTGGTTTTCGATGTTACATCGAATCCTTCCTCTACCGCTCACAATAGTTTTCGTCGGCGCTCTCAGCGTTCCCTTCTTACTAATTCTGATCCTTCCCATGGCCACTCCTGTGTTGGGTTACCTCGAGCGATCGACGGCGTTTGGGCGCGAATGGCTGCCGTATTGGCTCGTCGCTTGCGCGCTGGCGGTGTCGGAGCTTCACCGGCTGGACCTGGGACACGCGAGGCATGGTTGCGTCATGCTGGTGGTCCTGTTCTTCGCGCTCTGCGAGATACAAAAGAAGAAATTCCTGCGGCAAGCGGCAGTCGCCGTTATGGCTTGCGTAATTTTAAGCGGCGCAGTCGATATGCTGGCCGTCCTGGGCTGCCGGATACCGATACAAACTCGTCGCGGAACGCTCTTAGCCCGGGAAAGCGACAGCGCTCTTGAATTCCTGCTACACCATACGCGCGCGGGTGACGAAGTCCTGGTCTATCCTTATCGTCCGGTCTACTATTTTCTGGCAGATTTGCGCAATCCGACGCGTCTGTCCTGTTTTATGTATGGCAACGGTACGGAGCCTCTGTTCCGAGAGGCGGTTCGAGATATCGATCGCCAGAAGGTTCGCTACGTTTTATGGGACACGGTCTTCTCGGGTGAGAATCTCAGGTCGATTTTTCCGTCTTATCGCGTGCCGCCGCCGAACCAGCTCATCATGGAGCCGTACCTGGAAAGCCATTACAGGCAGGTCGGATTCGAAAACGGGTTTCGAATTCTAGAGCGGATCCAATAGGGGCGGCTCTGAATTCGACGCTACAAGACCTGATTGGGCAGAGC